>NZ_JBEXCW010000033.1:86645-91444 GCF_040605435.1 Streptomyces sp. NPDC005574 | reverse complement strand
CGGTGCGTGCGGCGGCTGCGGGAGGCCGGGCTGTCGGGGCGGACGATCGTGCTGAAGGTGCGCCGGTACGACTTCTCCACGCTGACCCGGTCGGACCCCGGTCGCCGGCGACCACCCTGCGCGTCCCGTCCCTGGGCATCGCCGCGCCCGTGATCGGGCTCCGGCTCGGCCCCGACCGGCAGCTGGGGACCCCGCCCCTGGACCGGCCCAAGCTGGTCGGCTGGTACCAGGACGGACCCACACCCGGCGAGAGCGGCACGGCCATCGCCGTCGGCCACCGCGACACGAGGACCGGTCCGGCGGTCTTCGCCGCCCTGGCCCAGCTGACCCGCGGCAGCCACATCGAGGCCGGACGCGCGGACGGCCGTACCGCCGTCTACACCGTGGACCGGGTGCGGGTCTTCGACAAGGCGCGCTTCCCCGACAAGGAGGTGTACGGCCCGAGCCGACGCCCCGAGCTGCGGGTGCTCACCTGCGGCGGCCTCTACACCCGCAGGACCGGCTACACCAGCAACGTCGTCGTCTTCGCCCATCTGACCGCCACCCGCTGACCGGGCACCGGCACCCGCCGCGACCGGGGGCCGGCACCGGCTGAACCGGTGCGTCCGTTTCCTCCCACGGCGGATCGCGGAGTCCGATTCCGTCGAGCGTCTTCCCCCGAGCGCGCACTGTCCGTTAGCTTCCGTGACTCACGGCCCGTACGACCCGCACGGGACCTCCGACCGCGGAGCACCAGCGCCCAAGTGAGCCCCCGGGGGCACCGTCATGACACGCGCCATCTCCCTGCACGACGTCAGCAAGGTGTACAGCAAGGGCGTCCGGGTGGTGGACCGGCTCTCGCTCGACATCGTGCCCGGCGAGTTCCTGGTCCTGCTCGGCCCCTCGGGCTGCGGCAAGTCCACCGTGCTGCGGATGATCGCCGGCCTGGAGGAGATCACCAGCGGCGAGCTGCGGCTCGACGGCGCGCACGCCAACGACCTGCTCCCGTCCGAGCGGGACATCGCGATGGTGTTCCAGAACTTCGCGCTCTACCCGAACATGACGACCCGCGGCAACATCGGCTTTCCGCTGCGGGTGGAGAGCCCCGGCGACGACCCGGGCCCGCGGGTGGACGCCACCGCCCGCATGCTGGGCATAGAGGACCTTCTCGACCGCTTCCCCAGCCAGCTCTCCGGCGGCGAGCGCCAGCGCGTCGCCATGGGCCGGGCCATCGCCCGGCACCCCTCGGCGTTCCTGATGGACGAGCCGCTGTCCAACCTCGACGCCAAGCTCCGCAACCACCTGCGCGCCGAGATCACCCACCTCACCCGCGAGCTGGGCGTCACCACGGTCTACGTCACCCACGACCAGTCCGAGGCCATGTCCCTCGGCGACCGGGTCGCCGTCCTGCGCGGCGGGGTCCTCCAGCAGGTGGGCGCCCCGCGCTCGGTGTACGCCCTGCCGCGCAACGTCTTCGTCGCCGCCTTCATCGGCATCCCGCGCATCAACCTGCTGCGCGGGCTGGTGCGCGCCCCGCTGGACGGGGCGATGACGATCAGCCTCGGCAAGCAGTTCCTGCGCCTGCCCGAACCCCTGTGCCTGGACCACCAGTTGCTGCGTGTGCAGCAGGGCAGGGAGGTCATCGTGGGCCTGCGTTCGGAAGCGGTGCGGATCGCGCGGCCCGCGTCCGCCCGGCCGGGCGAGGTGGCCATCAGCGGTCTGGTGGAGCACGTGGAGTTCCAGGGCCACGAGGTCCTCGTGCACTTCAGTACCGGGTCCCGGCCCGCCGTCGTACCGGATCTGGAGGCGCCGCGTCCGACCGCGCCCTCCCGGCGCCGGAGACGGGAGGGAACGGTGCTGGACCGGCTGAAGGGGCGGGCGGGCACCCTGCGGGCCGGGCCGGTGGTGGTGCTCGAACACCCGGCGGACGCCGCCACCGACCCGGAGCCGCCCGAGGGCCGCCTGCCCGGCGATCTCGTCGTGCGCACCACTCCCGACATCGACCTGCGGCGGGGTATGCAGGTGCCGCTGCTCGTCGACATCGCCCACCTGTTCGTCTTCGACCAGCACGGCGAGCGGATCTGCCCGGCCCCGGACCGCCTCCCCGACCTGGACGCGTGACGCCTGGCCGGCGCGGATACGGGGACCGTCCGCGGCGGCGGGCCGCGCCGCCGGCCGGGCGCGCCGAGACGTACGTCTCCCTCCGCCGTCCTCCGGGGTGTCTGGCGCCCGAAAACTAACACCGCTAGTTTGTGAGCCGGACGACGACACCGCCCCGCCGGGAGGACGCACCATGAAGGCACACGACGGCATGTACATCGACGGGGCCTGGCGCCCCGCCGCGGGGCCCGACACGATCGAGGTCGTGAACCCGGCCGACGAACAGGTCGTCGCCCGGGTCCCCGCGGGCACCGCCGAGGACGTCGACGCCGCCGTACGGGCCGCCCGCGGCGCCCTGCCGGGCTGGGCCCGGACCGCTCCCGCCGAACGCGCCGCGCGGCTGGCCGCCCTGCGGGACGTCCTGACGGCCCGGGCCGACGAGATCGCCCGCACGGTCACCGCCGAACTCGGCTCGCCCCTCGCGTTCTCGCAGGCGGTGCACGCCGGGGTGCCGATCGCGGTCGCGGGCTCGTACGCCGAACTGGCCGCGACCTACGCCTTCGAGGAGAAGGCGGGCAACTCCACCGTCCACCTGGAACCGGTCGGCGTGGTCGCCGCCATCACGCCCTGGAACTACCCCCTCCACCAGATCGTGGCGAAGGTGGCCCCCGCGCTCGCGGCGGGCTGCACGGTGGTGCTGAAGCCGGCCGAGGACACCCCGCTGACCGCGCAGCTCTTCGCCGAGGCCGTCGACGAAGCGGGCGTCCCGGCAGGCGTGTTCAACCTGGTCACCGGTCTCGGCCCGGTCGCCGGACAGGCCCTCGCCGAGCATCCCGGCGTCGACCTGGTCTCCTTCACCGGCTCCACCGCCGTCGGCCGGCGGATCGGCGCGGCGGCGGGCGCGGCCGTCAAGAAGGTGGCCCTCGAACTGGGCGGCAAGTCCGCCAACGTGATCCTGCCGAGCGCCGACCTCGCCAAGGCGGTCAACGTCGGCGTCGCCAACGTGATGTCCAACTCGGGCCAGACGTGCAGCGCCTGGACCCGCATGCTGGTGCACACCTCGCGCTACGACGAGGCGGTCGAACTGGCCGCGGCGGCCGCCGCCAAGTACGGCGACCGGATCGGCCCGGTGGTCAACGCCACCCAGCAGACCCGGGTGCTCGGCTACATCGACAAGGGCGTGGCCGAGGGCGCCCGCCTGGTCGCGGGCGGCTCCGAACCGCCGCGCGAGCAGGGCTACTTCGTCAGCCCCACGGTGTTCGCCGACGTCACCCCGGAGATGGCGATCGCCCAGGAGGAGATCTTCGGACCGGTCCTGTCGATCCTGCGCTACGAGGACGAGGAGGACGCCCTGCGGATCGCGAACGGCACCGTCTACGGCCTCGCCGGGGCCGTCTGGGCCGGTGACCGGGAGGAGGCCGTGGCCTTCGCCCGCCGGATGGACACCGGCCAGGTCGACATCAACGGCGGCCGCTTCAACCCGCTCGCGCCCTTCGGCGGCTACAAACAGTCGGGTGTGGGCCGCGAACTCGGCACGCACGGCCTGTCCGAGTACCTCCAGACCAAGTCCCTGCAGTTCTGAGGAGCCTCCCGTGGTTCGTGCCGCCGTCCTGCCCGCCGTGGGCGCCCCCCTGGAGATCACGGAGATCGAGCTCCCGGACCCCGGCCCAGGCCGGGTCCGCGTCCGGCTCGCCGCCGCCGGGGTCTGCCACTCCGACCTGTCCCTGTCCAACGGCACCATGCGCGTGCCGGTCCCCGCCGTCCTCGGCCACGAGGGCGCCGGCACCGTCGTCGCCGTCGGCGAGGGCGTCACCCGTTTCTCGCCGGGGGACGGCGTCGTCCTCAACTGGGCGCCGTCCTGCGGGAGCTGCCACGCCTGTTCGCTCGGCGAGGTGTGGCTGTGCGCCAACGCCCTCAACGGCGCCGCCGGCATCCACGCCCGCCGCGCCGCCGACGGCGCCGACCTGCACCCCGGCCTGAACGTCGCCGCGTTCGCCGAGGAGACGGTCGTACCGGCCGCCTGCGTCCTGCCCCTCCCGGACGGCGTCCCGCTCACCGACGCGGCCCTCCTCGGCTGCGCGGTCCTCACCGGCTACGGCGCCGTCCACCACTCGGCGCGGGTCCTGCCGGGGGAGACGGCCGCGGTGTTCGGCGTGGGCGGCGTCGGGCTCGCCACCCTCCAGTCGGCCCGCATCGCCGGCGCCTCGAAGATCGTCGCGGTCGACGTGTCCCCGGAGAAGGAGGAACTGGCGCGCGCGGCGGGCGCCACCGACTACGTCGTCGCCTCCGACACCACCGCCCGCGACATCCGCGCCCTCACCGGCAAGCAGGGCGTGGACGTGGCGATCGAGTGCGTGGGCCGCGCGGTCACCATCCGCGCGGCCTGGGACTCCACCCGCCGCGGCGGCCGCACCACGGTGGTCGGCATCGGCGGCAAGGACCAGCAGGTCACCTTCAACGCGCTGGAGCTCTTCCACTGGGGCCGCACCCTCTCCGGCTGCGTCTACGGCGACTCGGACCCGGCGAAGGACCTCCCGGTGCTGGCCGAGCACGTCCGGGCGGGCCGCCTGGACCTGGGCGCGCTGGTGACCGAACGGATCGGCCTGGAGGGCATCCCGGCGGCGTTCGAGAACATGCTGGCCGGCAAGGGGGGACGGGCGCTGGTGGTGTTCTGACGGGTTCGGACGCCCGCGGCGGGTCCCGGGCCCGCCCTGCCCGGT
>NZ_JBEXCW010000033.1:0-86546 GCF_040605435.1 Streptomyces sp. NPDC005574 | reverse complement strand
GGCGCCGGCCCTGTTCGGTGCGCCGGCCCTGTTCGGTGCGCCGGCCCTGTTCGGTGCGCCGGCCCTGTTCGGTGCGCCGGCCCTGTTCGGTGCGCCGGCCCTGTTCGGTGCGCCCGCCCTGTTCGGTGCGCCCGCCCTATCCGGCGCGCCCGGCCTGCTCGTACTGGCGCGCCAGCCCGTCGAGCAGTGCGGTGAGCCCTGTCTCGAAGGCCCGCTCGTCGATCTTCTCCTGCTGGTCGGCGAGGAGATGGGCCTGCCCGAGGTGGGGATAGTCGGCGGGGTCGTAGGCGGTGGCGTCGTCCACGAAGCCGCCGGCGAAGGAGCCGAGCGCCGAGCCCATGATGAAGTACCGCATCAGCGCGCCGATCGACGTGGCCTGCGCGGGCGGCCAGCCGGCGGCGACCATCGCGCCGTAGACGGCGTCCGCGAGCCGCAGCGCGGCGGGCCGGCGGCCGGGGCCGCGCGCGAGGACCGGGACGATGTTCGGGTGGTCGCGCAGGGCGGCGCGGTAGGAGACGGCCCAGTCGTGCAGCGCGGTCCGCCAGTCCCGGTCGTCCTCGAAGACCGACAGGTCGACCTGGGCGCTCACCGAGTCGGCGACCGCCTCCAGGATCTCGTCCTTGGTCCGGAAGTGGTTGTACAGCGAGGGCCCGCTCACCCCGAGTTCCGCCGCGAGCCGGCGGGTGGAGACGGCCGCCAGACCCTCCGCGTCCACCAGCTCACGCGCGGTCGCCACGATCCGGTCGGTGCTGAGCAGGGGCTTGCGCGGTCGGGCCATGGCGCACATAGTAGGGCTGCGCACGGAAACTAGCAGTGCTAATTTAAAGGTACGGCTTTCAAGGTGCGGACTCCTTTCGGATTGGGTGGGGTGACTCGGCGTGAACCTGGAGCTCAGCGAGGAGCAGACGGCCGTACGGCAGCTCGCCCGGGACTTCGTGCGGCGCGAGATCGCCCCCCATGTCGTCGCCTGGGACCGCGCCGAGGAGGTGGACCGGTCGATCGTGAAGAAGCTCGGCGAGGTCGGCTTCCTCGGGCTCACCGTCCCCGAGGAGTACGGCGGCAGCGGCGGCGACCACCTCGCGTACTGCCTGGTCACCGAGGAACTCGGGCGCGGCGACTCCTCGGTGCGCGGGATCGTGTCGGTCTCGCTCGGCCTGGTCGCCAAGACCGTCGCCGCGTGGGGCACCGAGGAGCAGAAGCGGCGCTGGCTGCCCGGCCTCACCTCCGGCGCGTACGTCGGCTGCTTCGGCCTCACCGAGCCGGGCACCGGATCGGACGCCGGCAACCTCGCCACCCGCGCGGTCCGCGACGGCGACACGTACGTCATCAGCGGCACCAAGACCTTCATCACCAACGGCACCTGGGCCGACGTGGTGCTGCTCTTCGCCCGATCCACCGACGCCCCGGGCCACAAGGGCGTCTCCGCCTTCCTGGTGCCCACCGACACCCCCGGCCTGACCCGCCGCACCATCCACGGCAAGCTCGGCCTGCGCGGCCAGGCCACCGCCGAACTCGTCCTCGACGGCGTGCGGGTCCCCGCCACCGCCATGCTCGCGCCCGAGGGCAAGGGCTTCTCGGTCGCCATGTCGGCCCTGGCCAAGGGCCGGATGTCGGTGGCGGCGGGCTGCGTGGGCATCGCCCAGGCGGCGCTGGACGCGGCCGTGCGGTACGCGGGCGAACGTGAGCAGTTCGGCAAACCCATCGCCCAGCACCAGCTCGTCCAGGAACTGATCAGCGACATCGCCGTGGACGTCGACGCGGCCCGGCTGCTGACCTGGCGGGTGGCCGACCTGATCGACCGCGGCCTGCCGTTCGCCACCGAGTCCTCCAAGGCCAAGCTCTTCGCCTCCGAGGCCGCCGTCCGCGCCGCCAACAACGCCCTCCAGGTGTTCGGCGGCTACGGCTACATCGACGAGTACCCGGCGGGCAAGCTGCTGCGCGACGCCCGCGTCATGACTCTCTACGAGGGCACCAGCCAGATCCAGAAGCTGGTCATCGGCCGGGCGCTCACGGGCGTCTCGGCGTTCTGAGTACCTCAGCGCGCCGCCGCCGCGGGGTCTGAGTATCCGGGCGGATGCGGCGCGTGCAGGCTCCGGCCGATCCTTGCCCCATGAGTGAGACATCGGGCAAGCCGCAGAACACCGCCGCCTTCTACGGCCAGGCGGTCGCCTCCTTCGCCGTCGCCATGGGCGCGACCGCCATCGGCATCTTCAAGCTGCACGCGGACGCCTGGGTCCGGGCCTTCCTCGCGATCGCCGTCCTGTACCTGGTCACCTCGGCCTTCACCCTGGCCAAGGTCATCCGTGACCGGCAGGACGCGGCCGCGCGCACGTACAGCCCCTTCGAGAAGCTCTGACCGGGCCGTTGGGGAACCACCACTAAGCGCTCGCTCAGCTTCGGCGGTATGGTGTACCCCGTGCCGGTGAGAGGGGCGAACGAGCGATGAGTACGGCGGAGCAGACGGTCGGCGGAGAGCCGCAGCCGTGGGGCGAGGTCACGCCCGACGCGGCCCGGCGGCTGCTGGTCGCCGCGGTGGAGGCGTTCGCCGAGCGGGGCTACCACGCCACGACGACCCGCGACATCGCGGGCCGCGCCGGCATGAGCCCCGCCGCGCTCTACATCCACTACAAGACCAAGGAAGAGCTGCTCCACCGCATCAGCAGGATCGGCCACGAGAAGGCGCTGGAGATCCTGCGGACCGCGGCCGAGGGCGAGGGCGGCGCCACCGAGCGGCTCGCGGACGCCGTGAGCTCCTTCGTCCGCTGGCACGCCGGCGGGCGCACCACCGCGCGGGTCGTGCAGTACGAACTCGACTCCCTCGGCCCCGACGCCCGCGCGGAGATCCTCGCACTGCGCCGCCAGGTCGACGCCCAGGTGCGCGGCATCATCGAGGACGGCGTGGCGACGGGCGAGTTCGACGTGCCCGACGTCCGCGGGACCACCCTCGCCGTGCTGTCCCTGTGCATCGACGTGGCCCGCTGGTTCAACGTCGACGGCTCCTGGACACCGGACGAGATCGGCGACCTCTACGCCGACCTCGTCCTGCGGATGGTGGGGGCGAAGTAGCCCACGGGCGGCACGGGGGTGCGCGCCACCGGGCACCGCACTAGAGGTAGTAGCGGGACACCGACTCCGCCACGCACACCGGCTTGTCGCCGCCCTCGCGCTCCACGCTGAAGGCGACGGTCACCTGGATGCCGCCGGGCACGTCGTCCACGCCGGTGATGGCGGCGGTGGCGCGCAGCCGGGAGCCGACCGGCACGGGGGAGGGGAAACGGACCTTGTTGGTGCCGTAGTTGACGCCCATCCTCACGCCCTCGACCTTGATCAGCTGCGGCCCGAAGAGGGGCAGCAGCGACAGGGTCAGGTAGCCGTGCGCGATGGTCGTCCCGAAGGGGCCGGCGGCCGCCTTCTCCGGGTCCACGTGGATCCACTGGTGGTCGCCGGTCGCCTCCGCGAACAGGTCGATCCGCTTCTGGTCGACCTCCAGCCAGTCGGTGTGCCCCAACTGCTCGCCCACCGCCGCCTTCAGCTCGTCGGCGGACGTGAAGATCCTCGGCTCTGCCATGTCCCTGGCCTTCCGGTCGCATGTCGCGTCGGCGCGACACCAAATGTCTAAGCGACTGCTTAGCATGGTCGGGCGGGAGGCCCCTGTCAACGGATCGGGGGTGTGGCGCGGTCGGTAGGGTTCGAGGGGTGCCCCAGATTCCCGAGAAGATCCACGAGCTGACGGTCGGCCAACTCAGCGCCCGCAGCGGCGCCGCGGTCTCCGCCCTGCACTTCTACGAGGCCAAGGGGCTGATCAGCAGCCGCCGCACCACCGGCAACCAGCGCCGCTACTCCCGCGACGCGCTGCGCCGGGTCGCCTTCGTACGGGCCGCGCAGCGCGTGGGCATCCCGCTGGCCACGATCCGCGAGGCGCTCGCCGAACTGCCCGAGGAGCGCACCCCGACCCGCGAGGACTGGGCCCGCCTCTCGGCGGCCTGGCGGTCCGAACTGGACGAGCGGATCACGCAGTTGAACCGCCTGCGCGACCACCTCACCGACTGCATCGGCTGCGGCTGCCTGTCCATGGACACCTGTGTCCTGTCCAACCCGGACGACATCTTCGGTGACCGGCTCACCGGCTCCCGGCTGCTGGTCGAACGACGCGGCCCCCGCCCCCGCGGCGGCTCCGACGGGGAACCCGAAGGCGCCGCGCCCAACGGCCGGGACCCCGACGGCCGCGCACCCGACGGTCGCGCACCCGCGGGCCGCGCACTTGGCGGCCGGGCGTCCGAGGGTCGGGCGTCCGACGGCCGCGCACCCGACGGCCGCGCACCCCACGGCCGCTCACCCCACGGCCGCGCACCCCACGGCCGCTCACCCCACGGCCGCGCACCCGGCGGCCGCCCACTCGGCGACGGTGCACCCCAGGGACGCGCACCCGACGAGTACGCCCCGCGCGACTGCTGACCCGCGGATCCGGCGGGCGGGCCGGGTCGGGTCGGGTCGGCGGAACGGGCGACGCGTTCCACGGCGTCCGGGAGGAACAGGGGTGCGGCATCCCCGGCGCACCCCCGTCGCGCTAGGCCGACACCAACAGCCTCCCGCGCCTGGCGTCCGCCAGGGCCTCGGGCGTGAGCACGGGCCGCGGTACGAGAATTCCGCAGGCCGTGCAGACCGGACCGGTCGATGGTTCATGGTCCAGTTCGTACTTCCAGACGAGCCGCTCACCGCCGCACACCGGGCACTCCGCGCCCGGGTCCCGCTCCAGGGCGGAGGTCAGGCGGCGCAGCACCTCCCCGAGCGGTTCACGCGGGTGGACCCGCGGGTCGTCGCACCACGCGACCCCGAACCCGCCCCAGGTCAGCCGGTGCCAGTCGTCCACACTGCCCGGCCGGCGCAGCCCGTCGTGCTTCTCCTTCTTGCGCCGCTCGGCGAACTCGACCTCGTAGCCCAGCCACACCGACCGCGCTTCCTCCAGCTCGTCCAGTGCGGCCACGAGCCGCGCTGGATCGGCGGAGCGGTCCTCGGGGCCGAACCCCGCCCGGGAGCACAAATGGTCCCAGGTCGCCCTGTGCCCGTAAGGCGCGAACCGTTCAAGGCACTTGCGCAGTGAGTAGCGCCGCAGCGCCAGATCGCTGCGCGGATCTCGCACCTGTCTCGCCAGACTCCGGAAACCGGCCATCGCCCTGCACCTCCGTCACACCTGCACCTGTACTTCGGTCACTTCGGTGTCGTCGTACGGACTTCGCCGAATAGACGTATCGACAAGCGATTTGGCTCCATCCGTTTTCCGATGCCCTCCATAAGCCTTCGTACCGACTCCAAAAAGTGACGCATGTTCATCTTCACTCGCGGGGATACCGGCGGTAACGTCCAGCCCCACCCCCCGTCGGTAGGAGCACCCATGCCACGGCGTACCCCAGGCAGCACCCTTCTCGACAGACTGAGAACTCCCCACGGACTCCCCGGGTTCCTGAAGTCCGCAGCCATATGCGTCCTGATTGCCGGTCTTTTGTCTCCGCTTTCCCAGGCGGCGGCCGCGGCCGAGACGACAGCCGCCAACGACTACTGCGGCGGACAGTGCTCCGACATCCTGCCGCCCGGCGAGAACGGCAACGCCACCCTCGCGCAGGTCCTGCTCAACCAGGCCTTCGGCACCCAGCCCGCCCACGCCGACGACCAGCTCGGCCCCTACGCCAACCTGGCCAAGGGCTACTCCACGCTCACCGACGCGAAGATCAACACCTTCTTCAACGACGCCTCCTTCGGGGTCCCGTCCGATCAGGTCGCCTCCTCCGAGAAGCCGGGCGGCCGCGGTGACGTCACGATCGTCCGCGACAAGAAGACGGGCGTGCCGCACATCACCGGTACCACCAGATACGGCACGGAGTTCGGTGCCGGGTATGCCGCGGCTGAGGACCGGCTGTGGCTCATGGACGTGTTCCGTCACGTCGGGCGCGGCCAGGTGACCTCCTTCGCGGGCGGCGCCCCCTCCAACCAGGGGCTGGAGCAGGAGTTCTGGCGCAACGCGCCCTACACCGAGGCCGACCTCCAGGCGCAGATCGACAGCGCGGTCGCCGCGGCCGGCACCCGCGGCCAGCAGGCCCTCGCCGACGTCAACGCCTACGTGGCCGGCATCAACTCCTACATCGACGCCTCCGACAGCGGCCGGTACTTCCCCGGCGAGTACGTGCTGACCGGGCACAAGGACTCCATCACCAACGCCGGCACGATCGACCACTTCAAGACCACCGACCTGGTCGCGCTGGCCTCCGTCATCGGCTCGCTCTTCGGGTCCGGCGGCGGCGGCGAGGTCAACAACGCGCTGTCCCTGCTCGCCGCCCAGGCCAAGTACGGCGTGAGCGAGGGCACCCGGGTCTGGGAGTCCTTCCGCGAGCGCAACGACCCCGAGGCCGCCCTCACCGTCCACAACGGCGAGAGCTTCCCGTACGCCACCAAGCCCGACTCCCCGCAGGGCGAGGCGCTGCCCGACGCGGGGTCCGTCACCCAGGAGCCACTGGTCTACGACCGGACGGGCAGCGCTGCCGGCGCGAGCGCGACCGGCACGTCCAGCGCGGCGGCCACCACCGCCGTCACCTCGGCCCGGCGCGGGATGTCCAACGCCCTGGTGGTCAGCGGGAAGGCCACGGCGAGCGGGCACCCCATCGCCGTCTTCGGCCCGCAGACCGGCTACTTCGCGCCGCAGCTGCTCATGCTCCAGGAGATCCAGGGCCCGGGCCTGAGCGCCCGAGGCGCCTCCTTCGCGGGGCTGAGCATGTACGTCGAACTCGGCCGCGGCCAGGACTACGCGTGGAGCGCCACGACATCCGGCCAGGACATCATCGACTCGTACGCCGTCGAGCTGTGCCAGGACGACAACCACTACCTGTACCACGGCACCTGCACGGCCATGGAGCAGGTCCAGCAGAAGAACGCCTGGAAGCCCACCACGGCCGACGGCACCGCGGCCGGCTCGTACACCATGAAGGTGTGGCGCACGAAGTACGGTCCGGTCGAGTACCGCGCGACCGTCGGCGGCAAGAAGGTCGCCTACACCACTCTGCGCTCCTCCTATCTGCACGAGGCCGACTCGATCATCGGCTTCCAGATGCTCAACGACCCGGACTACGTGAAGAGCCCGCAGACCTTCCAGTCGGCGGTGCAGCACATCAACTACACCTTCAACTGGTTCTACGCCGACTCCACACACACCGCGTACTACAACAGCGGCGACAACCCGGTGCGGGCGAGCGGTGTCGACGCCGAGTTCCCGGTGTGGGCGCAGGCGGCCTACGAGTGGCGGAACTGGGACCCGGCGACCAACACCGCCGACTACACACCGGCGTCCGCCCACCCCAACTCCGTCGACCAGGACTACTACATCTCCTGGAACAACAAGCAGGCCAAGGACTACACGACCGCCTCCTGGGGCGACGGGTCCGTGCACCGCGGCGACCTGCTGGAGGACCGGGTCAAGAAGCTGGCCGCCGCCGGCGGGGTCACCAGGGCCTCACTGGCCAAGGCCATGGCGGACGCGGCCCTGGCCGACCTGCGGGCCGAGGACGTGCTGCCGAACCTCCTCAAGGTGGTCAACAGCTCCACGGTGACGGACTCCACCGCGGCGGCGGCCGTCGCCAAACTGTCGGCGTGGGTGTCGGCGGGCGCCAAGCGCACGGAGACGTCGGCCGGTTCCAAGACCTACGCCGACGCCGACGCCGTACGGCTGCTGGACGCGTGGTGGCCGCTACTGGTGAAGGCCGAGTTCGAACCGGGCCTCGGCAGCGACCTGTACACCGCCTTCGGCACCAACCTGCCCGTCGACGAGACACCGTCGGCGGCCCACGGCCCGACCGGCGCGCACGCCGGAAGCTCCTTCCAGTACGGCTGGTGGAGCTATGTCGACAAGGACATCCGGTCCGTGCTCGGCGAGACGGTCCAGGGGCCGCTGGCCCAGAAGTACTGCGGCGGCGGCAGTCTCACCGCCTGCCGTGACCTGCTCATCAGCTCCCTGAAGGAGGCCGCGGGCAAGACCGCCGCCCAGGTCTACCCCGGCGACGCCCTGTGCTCGGCGGGCGACCAGTGGTGTGCCGACTCGATCGTCCAGCGGACGCTCGGCGGCATCAAGCACGGCAACATCAGCTGGCAGAACCGGCCCACCTTCCAGCAGGTCGTGGAGTTCACCTCGCACCGGTGACGGGCGGGAGGTGACCGGTGACGTTCACCGGTCGCCGGTGGCGGCGGGCCCGATGCGGCCCGCCGCCACCACCACCCGCGCCAGCTCCGGGTGCACGATGTCGCTGTGCGCCCCGGACGGGGCCCCGCCCCGGCACACCACGGCGGCCGCGTCGATGTTCACGCACCCCGAGGTGGGCAGCGTGGTGCGCAGCGCGTCGGCGAGCGTCCACGCGCGCGTGCCCGGCACCGCCTGCACGCCGTCGTGCCCCATCGCACCCCATCTGGCACCCAGCACCCGGCCGAGGCCGAAGCCCGCGACGCCCTGCGCGTCGTCCGCCATCCGCGAGGCGAGCGGATAGATCGTGCCGAGAGCCGAGTCGAAGTGGGAGTAACAGCACACCAGGGGCCCGTCGATGCGGTGCTGCAGCCCTTGGAGCACCCCTCCCGCGCGCGGGTCGTGCGGCAGCCGGGCGGCGAACGCGTAGTGCGAGAAGGCCCCTTGGAGCAGCGTCACCGACTTCACGGTGCGCACCCCCTCCGGCAGCCCGCGCAGCGCGAACGACACCAGCCTGCCGCCGAAGCTGTGCCCCACCAGGTGCACCCGCACCTGCGGTGCCACCGCCGCGAGCCGGCCGACGAACGGCCCGAGTCCGCGCTCGCCGACGGTTCCCGCGCGCCGCTTCATCGCGTAGTACGTGGCCTGCCGCAGCAGTTCGTGGGCGCCCTCCCACGGGTCGGGCAACGCGAAGGAGGGCGCGCCACCGTCGGGGCCGTCGTCCGCGGGGCGATCGAGCCGGACCAGCGCCTCGGCGAACTGCTCGCAGGCCGCCGTCGTGGACCCGGAGAACATCTCCGGCTCGCCCTGCGGCACGCCCTCGGCCAGGGTGTCCGCCGCGAACAGCGCCTGCGGCCCGGGCGGTACGACGTCGACGAGCATCCGCACCAGCCGGCCGAACTCCTCCAGCCCTTCCTCGCCGGGCGGCCGCTGCTCCAGCAGCCGGTCGATCCGGTCGATCACGGTCGCCCGGCCCGGGAAGGTGTCCAGCAGCGCCTGCCGGGTGTCCTTGTCGAGCGCCGGCCGCCGGGTCGTCGCGGCGGCCACGGAGCGCGGGAAGTCGGGGATCGGCTCGTCCGAGAACCGCATCGACGGCCACACCACCCCCGCGTACCCGAGCCGGGCCGTCGGCGCGAGGCCGGGGAAGGGCGCGAGGAAGCGGCTGTAGAGCCGGGTGGCGCCGGTGCGGTCGCTGTTCCAGCCGTGCGCGAACACGACGAGGTCGCGCACACCGCGCTCCCCGGCCCCGGCGAGCAGCCGGTCACGCTGCGCCGCGTCCGGGTCCCCGTCCGCGTCGAAGGTCAGCTCCCAGTAGGGAGTCACACTCATCGCCGGTTCCGTCATGGCTCATCCCCTCGTCCCCGCAGTGGTGCGATGTGGGCGCATCGTCCTGCTACGGGGCGAGGTTGGCCATACGTCATGACTCATCCGGACGAGTCAGCCATAAAGGAGATACTCCCGGCGCACTGTCCGGAAGGCCGCAAGCTCCGTCCGCCAGCCCGCCGCCACCTCGTCGGCGTCCGCGCCGGCGTCGATCGCGGTGCGCACCCACGTCGAGCCGGTCAGCTTGTCGATCCAGTCGTCGGAGCGCCAGGCGAAGCCGCTCCACACCTTCTTCGCGGTGACGAGGAGGGTGATCGCGGTGTGCACGGGGTCGAAGGCCGCCCGGTCGTGCACATGGATCTGCACGCCTCCGACGGTCGTGCCCTGGAACTTCGAGAACGTCGGCGCGAAGTACGCCTCCCGGAAGCGCACCCCGGGCAGCGCGAGCTCGTTCGCCGCTGCCGCCCAGCGCCCGTCGATCCCGTCCGCGCCCAGCAGCTCGAACGGCCGGGTCGTCCCGCGCCCCTCCGACAGGTTCGTCCCCTCGAAGAGGCAGGTCCCCGAGTACACCAGCGCGGTGTCGGGCGTCGGCATGTTGGGGCTCGGCGGCACCCAGGGCAGCCCCTGCGTGTCGTAGAACTCCGACCGCCGCCATCCGGTCGTCGTCACGGTGTCGAGCTGCACCGGCGTGGCCAGGAACTCCCCGTTGAACAGCCGCGCCAGCTCGGCGACGGTCATCCCGTGGGCCTGCGCGATCGGCTGCCGTCCGACGAAACTGGCGAACTCCCTGTGCAGCACCGGTCCCAGGGCGGCCCGCCCGGTCACCGGGTTCGGCCGGTCCAGGACCACGAACCGCTTGCCGGCCAGCTGGGCCGCCTCCATGCAGTCGTACAGCGTCCAGATGTACGTGTAGAAGCGGGCGCCCACGTCCTGGATGTCGAAGACGACCGTGTCCACGCCGGACGCGGTGAACACCTCGGCCAGCGGCCGGCCGCTCTTCAGGTACGTGTCGTACACGGGCAGCCCGGTCGCGGGGTCGTCGTGGCGGCCCTCGGAGCCGCCCGCCTGGGCGGTGCCGCGGAAGCCGTGCTCGGGCCCGAACACGGCGACCAGGTTCACCCGTTCGTCGGCGTGCATGACGTCGACGATGTGGCGCGCGTCCCGGGTGACGCCCGTCGGGTTGGTGACGACGCCGACCCGCTGTCCGTCGAGCCGGTCGTAGCCGGCCGCGGCGAGCCGTTCGAAGCCGGTGCGGTGCCGCCCGCGGTGACCGGCCGCGGCCGCCGGGGGAGCGGGTGCCACTGCCGCGGCCGTCGCCGATGCGAGCAGACCTCGTCTTGACAGGCCCATGGGGTGACCTCCGTAGGGGGTGGACGGTGTGGGGGCGGCCGCCGGTGTCCGCGCGGTTTCCCGCGCCCTTCAGGGTGCTGCAATCACCCTTCCCCTCACACATACCGACCGGTTAGTCTGGCGCGGTAGAGCAGTGTCGCGCCGAAGGAGACCGATGGTGGGAGCCGTGCAGGATGCCGGAGTGGTCGTCACCGGAGCGGGAGGCGGCATAGGGGCCGCACTGGCCCGCCGCTTCGCGGCCGGCGGGGCCCGGGTCGTCGTCAACGACCTGGACGCCGGCCGGGCACGGGCGGTCGCCGAGGAGATCGGCGGCACCGCGGTCCCGGGCGACGCCTCCGCGATCGTCGCCGACGCCCGCGACGCGCTCGGCGGCACGATCGACGTCTACTGCGCCAACGCGGGCGTCGCGTTCGGCGGCCCGGACGTCGCCGACCTCGCCGACGAGGGGGCCTGGGCGGCCTCCTGGGACGTCAACGTGATGGCACACGTCCGCGCGGCCCACGCCCTGCTCCCCGCCTGGCTGGAGCGCGGCAGCGGCCGCTTCGTGTCCACCGTGTCCGCGGCCGGACTGCTCACCATGATCGGCGCCGCGCCCTACAGCGTCACCAAGCACGGCGCCTACGCCTTCGCCGAGTGGCTGTCGCTGACCTACCGTCACCGCGGCCTCAAGGTGCACGCCATCTGCCCGCAGGGCGTGCGCACCGACATGCTGGCCGCCACCGGCAGCGCCGGCGACCTGGTCCTCCAGCCGACCGCGATTCCCCCGGAGGAGGTGGCGGACGCCCTCTTCCAGGGCATCGAGGAGGACCGCTTCCTGATCCTGCCGCACCCCGAGGTCGCCGCGTACTACCGGGCCAGGGCCGCCGGACCGGACCGCTGGCTGACCGGCATGAACCAGCTCCAGCAGAAGTGGGAGGCGGGCCAGTGACCGACTCCCCGTACGCCGCCCGCCCCTGGGTGGACCTCCTCAACGACGCCCAGCGCGCCCCGGTCCACCCCGCCGCGTCCCTCGTGCACGCCCTGCGCCGGTCCGTCGCCGAGGCCCCCGACCGTGCCTGCCTCGCCTACTTCGACGGCCGCCTGAGCTACCGCGAGGTCGACGAGCTCAGCGACTCCGTCGCCGGTCACCTCGCCGCCCGCGGACTGGAGCGCGGCGACCGGGTGGCCGTCCTGCTGCAGAACTCCCCGCACTTCGTGCTCGCCGTCCTCGGCGCCTGGAAGGCCGGCGCGACCGTCGTCCCGGTCAACCCCATGTACAAGTCGGCGGAGGTCGCCCACGTCCTGCGGGATGGCGAGGTGGCCGGGCTGATCTGCTCCGACCGGGCGTGGGAGTCGTATCTGCGCGAGACGGCGGCCGACTCGCCCCTACGGATCGTGCTGACCGGCTGCGAGCTGGACTTCCAGACCCGCGGCGACGCGCGCGTGCTCACCTTCGAGCGGCTGCCGCAGGCCGACGACGCCGACGACCTGACGGCCGTCGCCCGGGCCGGCCACAAGGCGCCCGAGGGCCGCGACGCCGAGCCCCTGGACCTCGCGCTGATCAGCTACACCTCGGGGACCAGCGGCAAGCCCAAGGGCGCCACCAACACCCACGGCAACATCATGTACAACGCCGAACGGCAGCGGACCGGTCTCGCCCTGCCCGACGGGCCCGTGTACTACGCGCTTGCGCCCCTGTTCCACATCACCGGCATGGTCTGCCAGTTCGGGGCCTGTCTGAACAGCGCCGGCACGCTCGTGCTGACCTACCGCTTCGAACCGGGCGTGGTCCTCGACGCGTTCGCCGAGCACCGGCCGCACTACACGGTCGGCCCCTCGACCGCCTTCATGGCGCTGGCCGCCCAGCCGGCCGCCACCCCGGACCACTTCTCCTCCTTCGTCAACATCTCCTCCGGCGGCGCGCCGGTGCCGCCCGCCCTGGTGGAGAAGTTCCGGGCGGGCTTCGGGCCGTACATCAGGAACGGCTACGGCCTGACCGAGTGCACCGCCCCCTGCGCCTCCGTGCCGCCCGGCCTGGAGGCGCCCGTCGACCCCGCCTCGGGGACGCTCGCCGTCGGCCTGCCGGGACCGGAGACGGTCGTACGGATCGTCGACGAGCAGGGCGCGGAGGTGCCCTTCGGCGAGCAGGGCGAGATCCTCGTCCGCGGACCGCAGGTCGTGCCCGGTTACTGGCGGCGCCCCGAGGCGACCGCCGAGGCCTTCCCGGACGGCGAACTGCGCACCGGCGACATCGGGTTCATGGACCCGCAGGGCTGGCTGTACGTCGTCGACCGCAAGAAGGACATGATCAACGCCTCCGGCTTCAAGGTGTGGCCGCGCGAGGTGGAGGACGTGCTCTACACCCACCCGGCGGTGCGGGAGGCGGCCGTCGTCGGCGTGCCCGACGGGTACCGCGGGGAGACCGTGAAGGCGTACATCAGCCTGCGGCCGGGCGCCGACACGGACCCGGACGCGCTCGCCGCGTACTGCAAGGAGAGACTGGCCGCCTACAAGTATCCGCGTCAGGTGGAGATCCTGCCCGACCTGCCGAAGACGGCGAGTGGGAAGATCCTCCGGCGGGAACTCCGTTCCCGCCCGCGGAACGACCGGTAGACCGACGCGGGAAAAGCAGCAGAAAGCCCGGAAGGCAGGTGGCGGCACAGTGCCCAGGACGACGGACGGTGACGGTACGCCCGTCCCGCAGCGGCTGCTCGCCGCCGCCACACGGCTCTTCGCGGAGCGGGGCTACGACCGGACCTCCGTGCAGGAGATCGTGGAGGCGGCCGGCGTCACCAAGGGGGCGCTGTACCACTACTTCGGCTCCAAGGACGACCTCCTGCACGAGGTCTACGCGCGCGTGCTGCGCGTCCAGCAGGAGCGGCTCGACGCCTTCGCGGACGCCGACGAGCCGATCGAGAGGCGGCTGCGGGGCGCGGCCGCCGACGTGGTGGTCACCACCATCGACAACCTCGACGACGCCTCGATCTTCTTCCGCTCGATGCACCACCTGAGCCCCGAGAAGAACAAGCAGGTGCGCGCGGAGCGCCGGCGCTACCACGAACGCTTCCGCGCGCTGGTCGAGGAGGGCCAGCAGGCGGGCGTCTTCACCAAGGAGATCCCGGCCGACCTGGTCGTGGACTACCACTTCGGCTCGGTCCACCACCTGTCGACCTGGTACCGCCCCGACGGCCCGCTCACCCCGCAGGAGGTCGCCGACCACCTGGCCGACCTGCTGCTGCGGGCGCTGCGGCCGTAGTTGTCGCACCTGTTGTACGAGCACGGGTAAGGGGCGACCGCCCAGGCGGTCGCCCCTTACCCGTGTGTCACAGGTACTTCTTCAGCTCCCGCCGCGCCAGCGACCGCTGATGGACCTCGTCCGGCCCGTCCGCGATCATCAGCGTGCGGGCGCCCGCGTACAGCTCGGCCAGCGGGAAGTCCTGGCTCACACCGCCCGCGCCGTGCAGCTGGATAGCCCGGTCGATGATGCCGACGACCGTCCGCGGGGTGGCGATCTTGATGGCCTGGATCTCCGAGTGGGCACCCCGGTTGCCCACGGTGTCCATCATCCAGGCCGTCTTGAGCACCAGCAGGCGCAGCTGCTCGACGGCCACCCGCGCGTCGGCGATCCAGTTGTGCACCACGCCCTGCTGGGCCAGCGCCTTGCCGAAGGCGTCGCGGGACACCGCCCGCCTGCACATCAGCTCGATCGCCCGCTCCGCCATGCCGATCAGCCGCATGCAGTGGTGGATGCGGCCCGGGCCGAGGCGGGCCTGGGCGATGGCGAAGCCGCCGCCCTCCTCACCGATCAGGTTCGCGGCCGGTACGCGCGCGTGGTCGAAGACGACCTCGGCGTGACCGCCGTGGTAGTGGTCCTCGTAGCCGAAGACCTGCATCGCCCGCTCCACCGTGACGCCCGGGGTGTCGCGCGGGACCAGGATCATCGACTGCTGGCGGCGGATGTCGGAGCCGTCCGGGTCCGTCTTGCCCATCACGATGAAGATCTTGCAGTCGGGGTTCATCGCGCCGGAGATGTACCACTTGCGGCCGGTGACGAGGTACTCGTCGGCGCCGTCGGGGTCCCGCTCGATGTGCGTGGTGATGTTGGTGGCGTCCGAGGACGCCACCTCCGGCTCGGTCATCGCGAACGCGGAGCGGATCTCACCGGCGAGCAGCGGCTCCAGCCACTGCTTCTTCTGCCGTTCGTCGCCGAACTGCGACAGCACCTCCATGTTGCCGGTGTCCGGCGCCGCGCAGTTGGTCGCGGTGGGCGCCAGCTGCGGGGAGCGGCCGGTGATCTCGGCGAGCGGGGCGTACTGGAGGTTGGTGAGACCGGCGCCGTACTCGGTGTCGGGCAGGAACAGGTTCCACAGGCCCTGCCTGCGGGCCTCCGCCTTGAGGTCCTCGACCACGGCCGGGGTGTCCCACGGGGAGGCGAGCCGCTCCCGCTGCTCGTGCGCCACCTGCTCGGCCGGATAGACGTACTCGTCCATGAAGGCGAGGAGCTTTGCGCGCAGCTCTTCGGTGCGTGCGTCGAACGCGAAGTCCATGACGATCAGTCCTCCCGGGGACCTTCGTGAAGCGTGGTCAGGCCGTGCTCGATGAAGACGGGGACCAGGTCGCCGATGCGGTCGAAGCCCGGCCCGACCGTCTGGCCCAGCGTGTAGCGGTAGTGGATGCCCTCCAGGATCACGGCGAGCTTGAACCAGGCGAACGCCGTGTACCAGGACACCGCGGAGACGTCACGCCCCGAGCGGGCGGCGTACCGTTCGATCAGCTCCGCGGGGCTCGGGTGTCCGGCGGCCTCCGCGGTGGTCGAGACGGGCGAGTCGGAGGTGCCCAGCGGCATGCTGTACATCACCAGCAGCCCCAGGTCGGTGAGCGGGTCGCCGAGGGTCGACATCTCCCAGTCGAGGATCGCCCTGATCCGGTCGTCGTCGCCGATCAGGACGTTGTCGAGCCGGTAGTCGCCGTGTACGACGGCCGGCGCGGGGGAGCGGGGCAGCTCCCGGCCGAGCGCCGCGTGCAGTTCGTCGATGCCGGCCAGCTCACGGTTGCGGGAGGCGTCCAGCTGCTTGCCCCAGCGCCGCAGCTGCCGGTCCAGGAAGCCCTCGGGGCGGCCGAAGTCGGCGAGACCGACCTCGGCGGGGTCCACCGCGTGCAGCTCGACGAGGGTGTCCACCAGGGACAGCACCGCGCCCCGGGTGCGTTCGGCGCCCAGCGGGGCGAGCTGGTCGGCGGTGCGGTACGGCGTCCCCTCCACGAACTCCATGACGTAGAAGGGGGCCCCGAGCACCTCCTCGTCCTCGCACAGCAGCACCGGGCGCGGTACGGGCACGCTCGTCGGGTGCAGCGCGCTGATCACCCGGTGCTCGCGCCGCATGTCGTGCGCGGTGGCCAGGACGTGGCCGAGCGGCGGCCGCCGTACGACCCACTTCGAGGTGCCGTCGGAGACCGCGTAGGTGAGGTTCGACCGTCCGCCCTCGATCAGCCGGCCGGTCAGCGGGCCGTGCACCAGGCCGGGCCGCTCGCCGTCGAGCAGGCGGCGCAGCCGGTCCAGATCGAGTCCGGGCGGGTGATCGGGGCTCATGGTTCTCCTTACGTGTGCGGGACCTCAGCCGCGTGGACCGTCCACGCGTGCGTGCACGGGGCCACGTCCGCGTGAACGGGACACGACCAATGATGCCGACCGGTCGGTATGTCGTCCAGAGGGGAGACGGAACGTGATCGGAGCCACGATAGGCCGACGGCGCCCCGCGCGGAGCGGCGGGGAGCTGTCGGCATGGCGCGCCGGCGGGCTCCGGTCGGCTCAGTGGTCGTCCCGGTGACCTTGACGGCCTCGGACGGGCGGCCACGCGAACGGCGCATATCGGGGCATCCGGCTTGCGCGGCGTCCGTGTACCCCGGAGGGTCGGTGGCATGAAGGGCATCAGTTACACGCGGTACGGCGGACCTGAGGTGCTGGAGTACGGGGAGGTGCGCGACCCGAAGGTCGGGCCCGACAACGTGCTGGTGAAGGTCCGGGCGGCCTCCGTCAACCCGGTCGACTGGAAGTGCCGCGAGGGATATCTCGACGGGCTCCTGGACGCCGTCTTCCCCGTGATCCCCGGCTGGGACGTCTCGGGGGTCGTCGTGCAGCCCGGAGCGGCCGTGTCGGAGTTCGCCGTCGGGGACGAGGTCATCGGCTACGTGCGCGAGGACTTCCTGTGCCGCGGCACCTTCGCCGAGTACGTCTCCGCGCCGGTACGCACCCTCGCGCGCAAGCCGCGCAACTTCTCCTTCGAAGAGGCCGCCGGTCTGCCGCTGGTGGGGCTCACCGCCCACCAGGTGCTGCACAAGGTGCTCCATGTCAGGAGGGGCGACACGGTGCTCGTGCACGCGGCTGCCGGCGGGGTTGGCTCGATCGCCGTCCAGCTGGCCCGCCACGTCGGCGCCCGGGTGATCGGCACGGCGAGCGAGGCCAACCACGACTTCGTGCGCCGGCTGGGCGGTGAGCCGGTGACGTACGGCGAGGGTCTGGCCGAACGGGTGCGGGGACTGGCGCCCGAGGGGGTGGACGCGGCCTTCGACACCATCGGCGGCGAGACGCTGAAGGTCTCCGCCAACCTGCTGGCGCCCGAGGGCCGCCTGGCGTCGATCGCCGACCCCGAGGTCGTCGACTACGGCGGCCGCTACCACTTCGTACGCCCTGACGCCGAGGACCTGCTGCGGCTGACCGAGCTGGCGGAGTCCGGCGTGATCGCGGTGCACGTGTCCGACACCTTCCCCCTGGAACGGGCGGCGGAGGCCCACCGACTCAGCCAGGAGGGCCACACCAACGGAAAAATCGTGGTCTCGGTCACATGGGAGGCAGAACCGCAGCCGCAGCAGACGCCGTGAAGGGTCGCAGTGAGGGCGCGCCCGACAGGGGCGCGGGGAACCGCGCGACCAGCCACAACGGCGCCGCACACGACCGACGACACATCGCACCGCGCACATCGCACCGCGCACATCGCACCCCGCGCAACACACCCGCCCCCGCCCGGCACGGCTAAAGCACCAGCGCCCCCCCGCACACCGCCAGCGCCACCGTCAGCAGGGCCGCCGCCGTGGCGTGCCGCGGCGAGATCGACCCCGGGACGGCCGTGCCGCTCAGGACCCGGATGCGGTGGTGGGCGACGAGCAGGAAGGCCAGCCACAGCGCGCAGCACAGGGCGCACACGGCCAGCGAAACCGGAGAGGGCCCGCCGCGCAGGGCCGACTTCACGGCGAGCAGCGCGGCGACGGTGCCGGACAGGGTCGTACGCCGCCACGCCAGCCGGGTGCGTTCCGGCTGGAGGCCGGGGTCCCGGAGGGCCTCCGCGGCTTCGCTCACCCCTCCCACCCGAGGAACACGACGACGACCATGGCGACGGCCACCACCGCGACCACCAGGCTCAGCAGCGCCGGGAAGCGCGACACCGGAAGGTCCTCGCCCCGGCGCATCGCCTGCTCGCACCGCACCCAGTGGTTGACCGCGCGCAGTGAGCACAGCACGCCCGCCCCGAGCAGCGCGAGCGCGAGCCCCACCCGCCAGCCCCAGCGCAGGTCCGGCAGGAACTGGTCCACGGCGAAGCCGCCGCCGATCAGCGCCAGCGCCGTGCGCAGCCAGGCCAGGAAGGTGCGTTCGTTCGCCAGCGAGAACCGGTAGTCGGGCGTACCGCCCTCACGGCGGACCTCCTGGGGTGCGAACCAGAGCCGGGCGTTCCGTACGAATTCGATCACTCGGTGACCCTATCGAGCCGTTTTCCGCCCGTGGCGTGTGCCAAGGGTGCGGTACGCCACCCCGGCCACCGCCGCGCTCAGCCCCGCGCCCTGAACTCCGTCAGCCGCTCGTACGCCGCCAGGCCGTCCGGCACCCACTCCCACTCCGTGAGGCGGCCGCGCACCTCGTCCTCGGTGAGGAAGTCGTGCCAGGCCACCTCCTCGGTCTGGGGGTCGACCGGCAGGTCGCAGCGGACCTCGTACACCGCCGACCACCAGGTGCGGCCGGCCCCGTCGTCGTAGAGGAACTTGAAGAGGAAGGCGGGGCGGGGCAGGCCCGTGACGCCCAGTTCCTCCTCGGCCTCGCGCAGCGCGGCGTCGTCGTAGGACTCGCCGGCGCCCACCACGCCCCCGACGAACATGTCGTGAAGGGAGGGGAAGACCAGTTTGGTGGGGGTGCGGCGGTGCACGAAGAGGCGGCCCCGTGCGTCCCGGGCCTGGATGAAGACGCAGCGGTGGCGCAGGCCGCGCGCGTAGGCCTCGCCGCGCGGGGAGCGGCCGGTCACCCGGTCGTGCTCGTCGACGATGTCGAGGATCTCGTCAGCAGCGCTCATGCCCTCATCCAAGCAGGCCCCGCCGCGGCCGGGTCAGCGCGGCTGGAGGTCGCGGCGCGGGGACGGCACCGCGACGCCCCTGGGCATCGCGGGGTGCAGTCCCAGCAGGACGATGCCCGAGACCACCGCCGCGAGCCCGGCCGCCTCCCAGGCCAACGCGCCGGTGTCGGTGTGCAGCCGGTCGCCGAGGAAGCCCACGCCGCAGACGATGCCGGCCAGCGGCTGGGCCGCGGTGAGCGCGGGCAGGGACATGCGCAGGGAGGCCGTCTCGAAGGCGCTCTGGACCAGCAGCAGCCCGGTGACGCCGAGCGCGAGGACGGCGTACGGCTGCCAGCCGGTCAGCAGTTCCGCCATGCCGCCCTCGGAGAACCGCTGCCCGCTGACCCGGGTCAGCGCGTCCTGCAGCCCGTAGAGCAGGCCCGCGGCCAGGGCCAGCAGGAGCGGGCCGGAGCTGAGCCGGGAGCGTTTCGCGTACGTGGTGAGCAGCAGGGCGAGTCCGACCATGACGCCGATGATCAGCCAGTGGCGCAGCGGGTCGGTGACGGCGCTGCCGCCGCGCGGCTGGCCCGCGACGATGAACGCGGTGACGCCGCCCGCGAGCAGTGCGAGGCCGGCCCAGCCCTGGCGGCCCAGCGGCTGTCTGGTCTGCCGGCGGGAGAGGGCGAGCGCGAAGAGGAGGTTGGTCGCCAGCAGCGGTTCCACGAGGGACACCTCGCCCTGGCCCAGCGCGATCGCGCCGAGCACCATGCCGGCCACCATCAGCCCTGTGCCGCCCAGCCAGCGCGGGACCTTCACCAGGTCCAGGAGCAGGCGGGGGGAGAGGAAGTCGCTCAGTGGTGCCTGCTGGGCCGCGTTCTGCTGGAGCACGAACCCGAAGCCAAGGCAGCAGGCGGCGCTCACGGCGAGAATCAGAACCAGTAGGGACACGCTTCGTACCTCGATCGTCCGGCCGGGTTACGGGTGCGGTGGGGCCGACTGTAGCGTCCCAGCGCCCGGCGTGGTCCTGGGAGTACCCGGATTCGGGCAGTCGACCCGGTCGCGGTGCCCGCGGGTTCCGGGCGGCGGCGCGACCTGTCCAGCCATGGTGCGGTGCCGGAGCGCGAGATGCCATGGCGTGGGCCACAGCGTGACAAGGAGCGCATGCGCCGGGAGGGGTCCAAGCACCTCAACTTCCCCTGCCGTCACACTGGTTGACGTGTGAAACACCTGGCTCACCCTTGACGCCAAGCTATGGCTGGGGGTTTGCTGTGCGTGATCAGTTGATGGCAAGCCGACAACAGACGACGAGCCACGTCGCGTGAGGAAGTCTCCGCGGTGTCCCCACCTCCGCCACCCCTGGGCCGCGGCCGCAGACGCGCCGCCAGGGCACTCGACGCCGCCCTGGACGACGCCGAGCTCGTCACCGCACGGGCCGCGTTGGCCCAGGGCCGCTGGCAGGCCGCCCGCACCCTGCTCGCCCACACCGGGGACGACTGGGACCGGCGCGGGCACCGGCTCGCGGTCCTCGCCCTGGAGCCGTACAGCGCCCCCTGGGCCCGCGACTGGCTGCTCGCCGAGCCCGAGTCCGCCGACGCCTCGGCGCTGCTGGCCCTCGCCCTGGTCCAGCGCGCCCTGCGCGGCAAGGACGAGCCGGTGCTGGCCCGCGAGGCCTGCCGCGGCGCCGCCGCCCGTGCGCCCGCCGATCCCACCCCGTGGCTCGGCCTGCTCATGCTGGAGTGCGTCCTGGGCGCCGAGGACGCGGCCCTGCGGCTCTTCGGCGAGGTCCGCGAGCGCTACGCCGACCATCACCACGCCCACCACCTGATGATCGCCCGGCTCGCCGAGCGCCGGGCCGGCGCCGGCCCGGACCCGCTGCACGAGGTCTACGACTTCGCCAACGCCTGGGCCGAGCAGGCGCCCGCCGACTCGCCGCTGGCGATCCTGCCGGTCGTCGCGCACGCCGAGCGCTACCGCGCGCTGGCCGCCGCCGGGCACGAGCCCGCCGAGCCGGCCGGCTCCGCGCACTGGACCGGGCGCCGGGCCCGCCAGGTGATGAAGGCCGCCTTCGACTGGTGGCTGGAGTGGGAGCACGACGGACATCCGCGCCGTCTGGTCGACCTGAACTTCCTCGCCCACGCCAAGGTCTGCGAGGGCCGGGGCGCGGAGGCCGCCGCCTTGTTCCACCGCATCGGCGACCATCCGACCGCCGCCCCCTGGGCCTACCCGGACCGTGATCCCTACACCGCCTTCCGTGCCGCACGCGAGACCGCGCTCGGCATGGCGTAGAGCCCACCCCGCAGCTTCCCGCAGCTCCACCGACCCAGCCCGACCCCCGCGGCCCCACCCCGCCGCGATCCCCCGAGCAGAAGGACGGTCTCCATGACGACGGGCAGTTCCAGCACGAGCAGACCCACCGCCGACGACGGCATCAGCACGTTCAGGGGGCGGGAGCGCGCGCTGAGCGCCGACCGCCTCGGCACGGGGGGCCTGCTGCTCTCCGTCCTCGCGGCGACCGCCCCCCTCATGGTCGTCGCGGGTGTCATGCCCACCACATTCGCGGTGATGGGCATCGTCGGACAGCCGCTCCTGTTCGTGGTCCTCGGCGTGGTCCTGGTCCTCTTCAGCGTCGGCTACGCCGAGATGAGCCGCCACGTCCACAACGCCGGCGCGTTCTACGCGTACATCTCCCGCGGCCTCGGCGCCACGGCCGGCGCGGGCGCCGCCCTGGTCGCCCTCGTCGCCTACAACGCCCTCCAGGTCGGCATCTACGGCATCTTCGGCTACGAGGTCTCCGGACTGTTCGACACCTACGCCGACCTGCGGATCGCCTGGTGGATCCCGGCCCTGGCGGCGGCCCTGGTCGTCGGCGCCCTCGGCTGGCTGAAGATCGACGTCAACGCGCGCGTGCTGGGCGTGCTGCTGGTGATCGAGGTGGCCCTGGTCGTCGTCTTCGACATCGCCGCCGTCGCCGACCCCGCGCGCGAGGGCCTGTCCCTGCACGCCTTCAACCCGGACACCCTCAGCGGCGCCGGCGTCGGCACCGCCCTGTGCTTCTGCATCGCGGCCTTCCTCGGCTTCGAGCAGGCACCCGTCTACGCCGAGGAGACCAGCCGGCCGCACATCCTCGTGCCGCGCGTGATGTTCCTCGCCGTCGGCGGGGTCGCCGTCTTCTTCGCGCTCAGCAGCTGGGCCCTGACCGTCGCCGCCGGACCCTCGGCGATCGTCGGCGAGTCGCAGAAGCAGAGCGCCGGCCTGCTCTTCTCCCTCACCGACTCCCGGCTCGGCGGCACCTTCACCGACGTCCTGCACGTCCTGTTCGTGACCGGCATGTTCGCGGCCCTGCTCAGCTTCCACAACGTCGTCGCCCGGTACGCCTTCGCCATGGGCCGCGAGGGACTGCTGCCCGCCGCCTTCGGCCGGACGACCGGCGCGAGCGGCGCGCCCGGCACCGGCTCGCTGCTGCAGACCGCGGTCTCGGTGGTGACGGTGACCGCCTTCGCGATCGCCGACGACAAGCCGGCCGGCGACCCGACCGAACCCGTCCTGCACCTGTTCACCTGGTTCGGCAACGTCGGCGCCCTCGGCGTGATCGTGCTGATGGCGGCGGCCTCCGCCTCCGTCGTCGTGTTCTTCGCCCGCCGGGGCGCCGCGGGCGCGCAGGCCTGGCGGCTGGTGACCTCCGTGGTCGCCGGGATCGCCCTGCTGGTGATCGCCGGCTACACGGTCAGGGACTTCGACGTGCTGGTCGGCGCCGGCCCCGACTCCGTGCTCAGCTGGCTGCTGCCCGGGATCATCGGACTCGCCCTGGTCGTGGGCCTCGCGCAGGGGCTGCTGCTGCGCTCCCGCCGGCCCGAGGCGTACGCCCGGATCGGCCTCGGCAACGAGGCGTTCCAGCTGGACAAGGCCGCCGGGAAGGCGCCGTAGCCCGGCCGCCGTCTGAGAGCCGCGTAAGAAGTGCTTACGGAACCCTGACGAGCACCCGCCCGCCCTGGCCCCGCCGGGGTGGCGGGTGTTCGAATGGGGGAGTGAACCAGCAACAGCCCGAGGAGCGGGGCACGCCCGTGGGCCGCCGCGTCGTCCTCGGCACTCTGGGCCTCGGCGCCCTCGGCATCGTCGCCGCGCCCACCCTGCAACGCGGTCTGGAGGCCTTCCTCGGCAGCGCCGCGGACAAGGACCCCACCGGCCTCACGGGCCTGCTCCCCAACGGCGGCGGCTTCCGCTACTACTCGGTCACCTCCTCGGTTCCCCACAAGGACGCCGAGAACTACCGCCTGACCGTCGACGGCCTGGTGGACCACCCGAAGGACTACACCCTCGCCGACCTGCGGGCGCTGCCCCAGACGCGGCTGGTGAAGGACGTCCAGTGCGTCACCGGCTGGCGGGTCCCCGGCACCCCCTTCGAGGGCGTGCGCCTGTCCCGTCTGCTGGACGCGGCCGGGGTCCGCTCCTCGGCGGGCGCGGTGCGCTTCCGCTGCTTCGACGGCGCCTACACCGAGTCCCTCACCCTCGCGCAGGCCCGCCGCTCCGACATCCTGGTGGCGCTGCGCATGCAGGACAAGGACCTCGGGCACGACCACGGCGGCCCGGTCCGCCTGTACGTGGCCCCGATGTACTTCTACAAGTCCGCCAAGTGGCTCTCCGGCATCACCGTCACCGAGGACGTGAAGCCCGGCTACTGGGAGGAGCGCGGCTACGACGTCGACGCCTGGGTCGGCCGTTCGAACGGGCGGGACGATGAGCGTACGAGCTGAGGCGGCCACGCCGTCGGTCTCCCTGATCCGCCGCTTCGGCCGGGCCCAGCGCTGGGTGCACCGCACGACGGCCGCCCTGATGGGCGTCTGCGTGGTCACGGCGGCCTGTCTGTACGTGCCCCAGTTCGCCGAGCTCGTCGGGCGCCGCGAACTGGTCGTCCGCGTCCACGAGTGGGCGGGGCTCGCCCTGCCCGTGCCCGCCCTGGCCGGACTGGTCTCCCGCGGTTTCCGCGCCGACCTCGGCTTCCTCAACCGCTTCGGCCCGCACGACCGGGTCTGGCTGCGCGCCGCCCTGCACCGCGACAAGCGGCGGTCGTCGCGCCCGGCGGGCAAGTTCAACGCCGGGCAGAAGATCTACGCCGCCTGGATCGCCGGGGCGACGCTCGTGATGCTCGGCACCGGCCTGCTGATGTGGTTCACCCACCTCACCCCGCTGATGTGGCGCACCAGCGCGACCTTCGTCCACGACTGGCTGGCCCTGACCGTCGGGATCGTGGTGGCCGGCCACATCGGCATGGCGCTCGGCGACCCGGGAGCCCGCCGGGGCATGCGCACGGGCTCGGTGAGCAAGGAGTGGGCGGACCGGGAGCATCCGCTGTGGCGGCCGTGAGCGCGTCCGAGGGGGCCTGAGCACGTCCGGCCCGGGACCGCGGCGGCAGCCCGGCGGTCCGCGTGCCCCCTTCGCGGCGACCGGGCGCCCCCGTTCTCAGCCCTCGCCGAAGTCCAGCAGCACCTTGCAGGACCGGCTCCGGTCGGCCGCCAGGGCGAACGCCGGCTCCGCTTCCGTGACCGGGAGGACCGCGCTGATCAGGGAGTCGAGGGTGGACTCGGCCGCGAGCAGGTCGAGCGCCCGGCCGAACTCGTCGTCGAAGCGGAACGCCCCGCGCAGTTCGATCTCGCGGCTCACCACCAGGTTGCCCGCGAACGGACTGGGCCCGGGCGGCAGCATGCCCAGCTGCACCACGACCCCGCCGCGCCGCACCCGCCGCAGACAGGTGTCGAGGCCGGCGGCCGCCCCGGACGCCTCCACGGCCGCATCGGCCTCCGCGGGCCATCCGGCGTCGTCCGGGTCGTCCGCCCGTACGACGGTGTCGGCGCCTGCGCCACGGGCGTATCCCAGGGCCGCCGGAAGCAGGTCGGTGACCGTCACGTGAGCGGCGCCGGCCGCCTTGGCCGCCGCGACCACCAGACAGCCGATCGGGCCCGCACCGGTGACCAGGACGTGCCTGCCGGTGACGTCCCCGGCCCGCCGCAGCGCGTGCAGGGCCACCGAGAGCGGTTCGGCGAGGGCGGCGCGCCGCATCCCGAGGCCCTCGGGGAGCGGCCGCAACTGCCGTACGGGTACGGCCAGTCGGGCCGCGAACCCGCCCTGCACGTGGGGAAAGCGGGCCGCGCTGCCGAGGTGGCGGGTGTCCCGGCAGACGTTGCGCCGGCCGTCCGCGCACTCCGGGCAGACCCCGCACGGCGTGGCCGGGTGCACGGCGACAGCCGTACCGACCAAGGGTTCTGACGGCCCGTCACCCACGGCGACGACCGTCCCCACCACCTCGTGCCCGAGCACCATCGGCTCCCGGAGCCGGAAGTCCCCGACCCCGCCGTGCCGCCAGTAGTGCAGATCCGACCCGCACACCCCGCCGTAGCGGACGGCGACGAGCGCCCGGCCGGGGCCGGGCACCGGTACCGGCAGCTCCTCGACCCGCAGGTCTCCCGGACCGTGGATCACACAACCCAGCACGGCACGGCTCCTCTCACAGCACGCTCGTCATACCGCCGTCGACGTACAGCACCTGTCCGCCGACGAAGTCCGCGGCGGGCGAGGCGAGGAAGAGCAGTCCGCCCACCAGGTCCTCGGTGCGGCCCCAGCGGCCGGCCGGGGTCCGCCCGCGCACCCAGGCGCTGAACTCCTCGTCCTCCACCAGCGGTCTGGTCAGCTCGGTCTCGATGTAGCCGGGGCCGAGACCGTTGACCTGCACGCCCGAGGGACCCCAGTCCGCGCACATGCCCTTGGTGAGCATCTTCAGCGCGCCCTTGGTGGCCGCGTAGGGCGCGATGCCGGGCCGGGCCACCTCGCTCTGCAGCGAGCAGATGTTGATGATCTTGCCGTGGCCGCGTTCCGTCATCCTGCGGGCCGACTCCCGGCCCACCAGGAACGCGCTCGTCAGGTTGGTGTCCAGCACGCGGTGCCAGTCGGATTCGCTGAACTCCAGGAGCGGGGCCCGCAGTTGCATACCCGCGTTGTTGACCAGGATGTCCAGCGGGCCCACCCGCTGTTCGACGTCGGCGATCCCGGCCGCCACCGAGGCGCCGTCGGTCACGTCGAACACCGCGGTGCGGACGTCGCCGGGCAGTTGTGCGGCCGCCTCGCCGAGACGCCCACCGTCCCGCCCGTTGAGGACGACCGTGCAGCCCGCCTCCAGCAGCCCGCGGGCCAGGGCCAGGCCGATGCCCCGGCTGGAGCCCGTGACCAGGGCCGTACGACCGGCGATGTCGAACAGCGGATGACTCATCGCCGTACCCCTAGACGACCAGTGAAAGGAGCATGACCAGGCCGCCGGCGACCACCGAGATGATCGTCTCCATCACGGACCAGGTCTTGAGGGTCTGGCCGACACTCAGCCCGAAGTACTCCTTGACCAGCCAGAACCCGGCGTCGTTGACATGGCTGAAGAAGAGCGAGCCGGAGCCGATTGCCAGGACCAGCAGGGCCGTGTGCGCCGTCGACATGTCGGCGGCGAGCGGGGCGACCAGACCGGCCGCCGAGATGGTGGCCACGGTCGCCGAACCCGTCGCCAGGCGGATCGCCACCGCGATCAGCCAGGCAAGGAGCAGGGCCGGGATCGACCAGTCCTTGGAGATCTCCAGGATCATCTGGCCCACGCCGGAGTCGATCAGCGTCTGCTTGAAGCCGCCGCCCGCACCGACGATCAGCAGGATGCTCGCGATGGGCGCGAGGCCCGACTCGACGGTCCGCGAAAGCCGTTCCCTGCTGAACCCGGCGGGCCGTCCCAGCGTGAACATGCCGACGATGACCGCGGCGAGCAGGGCGATCAGCGGGGAGCCGATCACGTCGAAGACACGCTGCACGGAGTGTGTCGGGTCGTCCACGACGATGTCGACCAGTGCCTTGGACAGCATCAGGACGACCGGCAGCAGAACGGTGGCGATGGTGGCGGCGAAGCCCGGGCGGTTCTCCAGCTCCTCGGACGGGCGCTGCGGAACCATGCGGTCGGGGACCGGGACGTCCACCCAGCGGGCGGCGAACTTCGAGAACACCGGACCGGCGATGATCACCGTCGGGATCGCGACGAGGATGCCGAGCGCCAGCGTCACCCCGAGGTTGGCCTTGACCGTGTCGATGGCGACCAGCGGGCCGGGATGCGGCGGGATCAGGCCGTGCATCACCGACAGCCCCGCGAGGGCAGGGATGCCGATGCGCATCAGGGAGTAGTTGCCGCGCTTGGCGACCATCAGCACGACCGGGATCAGCAGCACGATGCCGACCTCGAAGAACAGCGGCAGCCCGATCACCGAGGCGATCAGCACCATCGCCCACGGCATCGAGCGGCCCCCCGCCTTCGCGAGGATGGTGTCGACGATCTGGTCCGCGCCGCCGGAGTCGGCGAGCAGCCTGCCGAGGATCGCGCCGAGGGCGATCAGCACGCCCACGCCGGCGACCGTGGTGCCGAGGCCGGTGGTGAAGCTGACGATGACCTTGTCGAGCGGGGCGCCGGCGAACGCGCCCAGCGCCAGCGACCCGATGGTCAGCGCCAGGAACGCGTGGACCTTGAACCGCGTGATCAGCAGGACGATGACGGCGATGCCCGCCAGCACGGCTATGCCCAGCTGGGCGTGGCCGGCCGAGGTGATCGGATCGACGGTGTCCGCTGCCAGCATCTCGACGCTGAGTCCGGTCACGGGGATGTCCTTCTACAGGTGTGGGAGGGGAGGGAGGCCGGGGAGAACGGAGTGCGTGTGGAAGGGGAGCGGCCCGTCAGTGCAGGGGCTCGGGAAGACCGGCGAGAGCCTTCGCGGCCCGCTCGGTGATCTCCTCGGGGCTCCCGGAGACGTCCACGGCGACCCCGGCCTCGTCCGCGCCGAGCGGCTGGAGCGTGGCGAACTGCGAGTCCAGCAGCGCCGTCGGCATGAAGTGACCCCGCCGGTGCGCCATCCGGTCCTCGATCAGCCGCCGGTCGCCCGCGAGGTGCACGAACGTGATCCGGGGGGCCGCGGCCCTGAGCCGGTCACGGTAGGACCGCTTCAGCGCCGAGCAGCTGACCACGCCGCCCAGCCCGGCCCGGCGGTGCGCCCAGGAGCCGATGGCGTCGAGCCAGGGCCACCGGTCCGCGTCGTCGAGCGGGGTACCGGCCGACATCTTGGCGATGTTGGCCGGCGGGTGGAAGTCGTCGCCCTCGGCGTACGGGACGCCCAGCCGGGCCGCCAGCAGGGGACCGATCGTGGTCTTGCCGGTGCCCGCCACGCCCATCACCACCACCACGTGCGGGGTACGCATCACTGCCTCGCTGTCTCCTCGACGGCCGACGCCGCCATCCGGCGTCGGCCACACTGAAACGCATTAGGTACGACGAATTCAAGTGTCTGTGACAAATAAGTCTGACTTTTTGGGGCGTGAGCTGCCCCGTACTCTGAGTGCATGAGCACACCGGGCCGGGGTCTGCACGGCCATGTACTGGACACCCTCGGCCCCGCGATCACCGCGGGCGAGCACCCGCCCGGCAGCGTTCTGCGGACGGACGAACTCGCGCAGCGCTTCGAGGTGTCACGTTCGGTGATGCGCGAGGCGGTCCGCGTCCTGGAGTCCATGCACCTGGTCGAGTCCCGCCGCCGGGTCGGTGTGACGGTGCGCGCCGAACGCGAGTGGAACGTCTACGACCCGCAGGTCATCCGCTGGCGGCTGGCCGGCGCGGACCGCCCGCGGCAGCTGCGCTCACTCACCGTGCTGCGCTCCGCGATCGAGCCGGTCGCCGCGGGCCTCGCCGCCCGCCACGCCACCGCCGAGCAGTGCGCCGAACTCACCGAGTGCGCCCTCGGCATGGTCGCCCACTCCCGCGGCCACCGCCTCCAGGACTACCTCGTCCACGACGTGGCGTTCCACCGGGTGATCCTCGGGGCCTCGGGCAACGAGATGTTCGCCCGCCTCGGCGACGTCGTCGCGGAGGTCCTCGCCGGCCGCACCCATCACGAGGTCATGTTCGAGGACCCCGACCCCGCAGCCGTCACCCTGCACGTCCAGGTCGCCGAGGCGGTCCGCGAGGGCGACGGGCCCCGCGCCGAGAAGTTGACCAGGGAGATCACGGTGGGAGCGCTCCAGGAACTGGACATCCTCGCGCCGTGACGGCCCTCCCGGCCGCCGGCCGGGTCAGTCCAGGAACTCCCCGTCGACGTACACCCACGCCCCCTCGACCCGCTCGAACCGGCTCCGCTCGTGCAGGTGACCGCCCCGGAACGACGCCCGGAAGGTCACCGTCCCCGTCGAGTGGAAGGCCGAGCCGTCCTCGGTGGCCAGGATCTCCAGACCGGTCCACCGCATGCCCGGATCGGGTTCGGCCCGCGGCGGCCGCGTCCGCGGATGCCAGGTCCGCAGCAGATACCCCTCGTCCCGACGCACGAAGGCGCTGTAGCGCGACCGCATGAGCGCCTCCGCCGTGGGCGCGGCCCCCTCACCCCGGTGGAACCGGCCGCAGCACCGCGCGTACGTGTCGGGCAGGCCGCAGGGGCAGGGCTGTTCGGTGACGGAGGCGGAGCCGTGCTGCCGCCCCGGGCGCGGGGTACGTCGGGACATGGCGTCCATCCTGCCGCACCCCGCCCCGCTACCGCTCCGGGCCCCGGGGCAGCGGCGGCAGCGCCGTGCCGTACACCCAGGCGTCGAACAGCTCCTCGTGCGACTCGGCCGCGAACCGGGCCACATGCGCGGTGAAGGTCGCCGTGGTCACCGAGCCGCCCCGGTGCAGACCGGCCCAGCCGCGCAGCATCCGGAAGAACGCCTCGTCACCCAAGGCGCAGCGCACGGCGTGCACCGTCAGCCCGCCCCGCTCGTAGAGCCGGTCGTCGAACATCGACTTGCGGCCCGGGTCGGCCAGCTTCAGGTCCTGCGGCAGCGAGGACAGCGACCGGTGCGCGGCGGCGGCGAGTTGCTGGGCCGAACGGCCGCCCGAGCGCTCCGACCACAGCCACTCCGCGTACTTGGCGAACCCCTCGTTCAGCCAGATGTGCCGCCAGTCCGCGATGGACACACTGTTGCCGAACCACTGGTGCGCCAGCTCGTGCGCCACCAGCCGCTCCGAACCCCGCGCCCCGTCCACGTGGTTGGCGCCGAACAGCGACAACCCCTGTGCCTCGACCGGGACATCGAGCTCCTCCTCGGTCACCACGACCGCGTACTCGTCGAACGGGTACGGCCCGAAGAGCTGTTGGAACAGGTGCATCATCCCGGGCTGCCGCGCGAAGTCCCGGGAGAACTCCGGCAGCAGATGCGCCGGGATGTGCCCGTGCTGCGGCACCCCGCCGAGCCCGGGATCGCCCAGCAGCACCGTCTGGTACTTCCCGATCGACAGGCCGACCAGATAGCTGGACGTCGGCGCCGACTGCTCGTACACCCAGGTCGTCGTGCTCGCCTTCGTCGTCCGGGTCAGCAGGCGCCCGCCCGCCACCACCGCGTACGCCGAGGGCGTGGTGATCGAGATCTGGTACGACGCCTTGTCGGCCGGCCGGTCGTTGCACGGGTACCACGACGGCGCCCCGACCGGCTGGCTCGCCACCAGCGCCCCGTCCGTCAGCTCCTCCCAGCCGAGACCGCCCCAGGGGCTCGCGACCGGTTTGGGATTGCCCGACCACTGCACCTCGACGGTGAACGTGGCCCCCGCCCGGACGGGCTTCGCGGGACGGATGCGCAGCTTGCCGCCCCGGTGCGTGTAGTGCGGCTGCCGGCCGTCCACCCGGACCCGGCCCACCCGGAAGTCGGCCAGGTTCAGCTGGAACTCGGCGAGTGGCGCACGCCCCGCTATGGCGTTGATCCGGGCCGTCCCCGACAGGCGGTTGGGGCCCGGTCGGTAGTCCAGCGCGAGCTCGTAGCGGTGCACCCGGTAACGGGGATCACCGTTGGCCGGGAAATACGGGTCCGCGCCCACGGACTGCTGAACTGCCACTGCTGCGTCTGCTCCCTGCGCTGTGCTCGTACGTGGTGCCGGATCGCGAGATCGCGCACCGTCCTCCGGCCCCTGACGAGCCGCGCTCAGGGGCGCCATGCCTCGATCGGGTTGCCGAGCCAGCGGGTGTCGTCGGGGACGGACTCCGCAGCCATCACGAGCGACGCGGGGCCCAGGGTCGTACGGGCTCCGACGGTGCTGCCGGGCAGGACGATTCCGCCAGGGCCCAGCGTCGCGCCCTCACGGAGGACCACAGTATCCGTCCGCAAGATCCGGTCGTGGAAGAGGTGTGTCTGCAGGACGCAGCCGCGGTTCACGCTCACCGCGTCCTCCAGCGTCACCAGGTCGGTCTCGGGCAGCCAGTAGCTCTCCACCCAGGCGCCCCTGCCGATGTGCGCGCCGAGGCCGCGCAGCCACGCCGTCAGCACGGGCGTGCCCGGAACGGAGCCGGCCAGCCACGGCACGGCCACCACCTCCACGAACGTGTCCGCCAGCTCGTTACGCCACACGAACCCGCTCCACAACGGGTGCTCCCCGGCCCGGTGCCGGCCCACCAGCAGCCACTTCGCCACGATCGACACCAGGGCCGCCGCGGCCCCCGCCCCCAGCAGAACCAGGCCGGACAGCAGCGGCGCCCACGCGCCCAGCGCACACAGGGCGGCCACCGTCAGCACGGCCAGCGCCGCCGAACAGAACACCGGCACGATCCGGCACAGCTCCACCAGCGCCCGCGCCCACAGCAGCCGCGCCGGCGGGTCGTACGTCCGGCTCTGATCACCGCCGGCCGAACTGCGCGGCAGCTTCATCGGCGGCAGCCCCAGATACGAGCTGCCCTTCTTCGCCTTCTTCGGCGTCGCCGACAGCACACCCACCAGGCCGCCGTCGGGCACGCTGCGCCCCGGCGCGGTCATCCCCGAGTTGCCGAGGAACGCCCGTCGCCCGATCTCCGCGCGCCCGATCCGCACCCAGCCGCCACCGAGTTCGTACGGCGCGGTCAGCGTGTCGTCGGCCAGGAACGCGCCCTCGCCGACCGTGGTCAGGCTCGGCAGGGCGAGGACGGTCGACACCTCGGCGCCCCGCCCGATCCGCATCCCGAGCAACCGCAGCCACACCGGCGTGACCAGTCCGGCGTACAGCGGGAACAGCGTCTCGCGCGAGCGGTCCATCAGCTGGGTGACGGTCCACGCCTGCCAGCCGATCCTGCTGTGCGTGGGATGCGTGCCCTCACGCAGCCGGACACTCAGCAGCCGCACCGCGACCAGCAGCAGCACCGCGTACGCCAGCCCGAAGGCGAGCGTCGCCGGCACCAGGGCGAGGACCGCGCCCCGCAGGGCCTCGGCCGGCGTCCCGCCGGGCGTCACGAACAGGCGCGCCACAAGGAGGGCCGCCCCGCCCGCGACCACCGGCAGCCCGGTGAGCGCGAGACCCGTCAGGCCGTACATCACCCGCCAGTACGTGCCCCGGCGCGGCCGCTCCCTGGGCCAGTTGCGCTTGGCCTTGCCGAGCTTGACCGCGGGCGCGCCCGCCCACCGCTGACCGGTGGGAACCTGCCCGGTGACGGCCGAGCCGGGCGCCACCTCGGCGCGCTTGCCCACCCGGGCTCCGGGGAAGAGCACGCCACGCGTACCGACCACGGCGTGCGCGCCCACCCTGACCGGGCCGATCTCCAGCCGGTCACCGTCCAGCCAGTAGCCGGAGAGGTCCACCTCGGACTCGACGGCGGCACCCCGGCCCAGGCGCAGCATGCCGGTCACCGGCGGCAGCGAGTGCAGGTCCACGTCCGGACCGACCCTGGCGCCCAGCGCCCGCGCGTACCGCTCCAGCCAGGACCCGGTCAGCGAGGTCGCCCCGCTGAACTCGGCCAGCCGCTCCGCCGCCCACAACCGCAGATGCACCCCGCCACCGCGCGCGTACCGGCCCGGCCGGACACCCCGCAGCAGCAGCCGCGCCCCGCCCGCGGCGATCGCGAGCCGTCCGGGCGGGCTGAACAGCAGCACGCCCGCGCCGGCGACCAGCCACCACGGGGCGGTCGGCAGCCAGGCGTACCCGGGCAGCAGGTTGCCGAGCGCGGCCAGCGGCACCCACCAGCGCAGCCCCAGCAGCGTGAACAGCGGCACCAGGGCGAGCGTCTGGATCACCTGGGCGCGCACCGGGACCGGCGCGATCTCCCGGGCCGCGCCGTCGTCCTGCGCGGACTTCTCCAGGCGGCGGGCCAGCTTGCGCAGGGTCGGCTGCTGGTAGATGTCCAGGACGGCGGCGCTCGGATAGCGGGCGCGCAGCCTCGTGGTCAGCTGGGCGGCGGCCAGACTGCCGCCGCCGATGGCGAAGAAGTCGTCGCGGGAACCGGTGACCGGGATGCCGAGGACTTCCGTCCACTGCTCCGCGAGCCACGCCTCGGTTCCGTAGAGCCGCTCGGCCGGGCCACCGGTCTCCAGGCCCTCCAGCGGCCACGGCAGCGCGGCCCGGTCCACCTTGCCGCTCGTGCGCGTCGGCAGGTCGCCGACCGGCGCGAGCAGCGGGACGAGCGCGGCGGGCAGAGCGGCGCGCAGCTTCTCCACGGCCGCGGCCTGGTCCCAGCCGTCCTGGGTGACGACATAGCCGACCAGCAACTGGTTGCCGCCGCGCGCACTGCGCACGGCCGCCGCGGCGCCCGCCACCCCGGGCAGCGCCTGCAGGGCGGCGTCCACCTCACCCAGCTCGATACGGCGGCCGCCGAGCTTGATCTGCTCGTCGGCCCGCCCGAGGAACACCAGGCCCTCGGGTTCCGCCTTGACCAGGTCACCGCTGCGGTACGCCCGCTCCCAGCCCAGCGACTGAAGCGGCGCGTACTTCTCCGCGTCCTTCTCGGCGTCGAGGTACCGGGCCAGCCCGACCCCGCCGATCACCAGCTGCCCGCTGCCGCCCATCGGCACCGGCTCACCGGCGTCGTCGACGACGGCCAGCTCCCAGCCGTCCAGCGGCAGCCCGATCCGGATCGGCTCCGCACCGGACAGCAGCGAGGCGCAGGCCACCACGGTCGCCTCGGTGGGCCCGTAGGTGTTCCACACCTCGCGCCCCTCCGTCACCAGGCGCTGCGTCAGCTCCGGCGGGCAGGCCTCGCCGCCGAAGATCAGCAGGCGTACGTCGTTGAGGGTCTCCGGCTCCCACAGGGCCGCCAGCGTGGGCACCGTCGACACCACGGTGATCTCCTGCTCGACCAGCCAGGGCCCCAGGTCGGCCCCGCTCCTGACCTGCGAGCGCGGCACCGGCACCAGACAGGCTCCGTAGCGCCAGGCCAGCCACATCTCCTCGCAGGAGGCGTCGAACGCGACGGACAGCCCGGCCATGACCCGGTCGCCGGGCCCGATCGGCTCCTCGGTCAGGAACAGCGCGGCCTCGGCGTCCACGAAGGCGGCGGCGCTGCGGTGGCTGACCGCGACGCCCTTGGGTCTGCCGGTGGAGCCGGAGGTGAAGATGATCCAGGCGTCGTGCCCGGTCCCGGGCCGGGCGGCGGCGGAGCCGGAGGAGCCGTGGACGGTGATCTCGTGACCGGCGCCGATCACGGCCCGCACGTCCGCCTCCCCGAAGACCAGCTCGGCGCGCTCGTCGGGGTCCTCGGCGTCCACCGGGACGTAGGCGGCTCCGGCGGCCAGGACGGCCAGGACGGCGACGTAGAGGTCGTTGGTGCCCGAGGGGACGCGGACGCCCACCCGGTCGCCGAGGCCGACACCCGCGGCGGCGAGGTCACGCCGCAGGTTCTGCACCTCGACGGCCAGCGCCCGGTAGGTGAGGCGGACCGTGCCGTCGTCCAGGGCGAGCTCGTCGGGGTGGGAACGCACGGACGCGTCGAAGATGTCGACGAGGGTGCGCGGGGAGGCGGCCGGTCCGCCGGAGAAGCGTGCCGTGTCGCCGAACCGTTCGCGTATCTCTTCGTCGAGCAGACCGAGAGCACTGCTCTCGTGTATGGCTGCCATCGGGTCCTCGCGTCTCGATCCCGGAGCCATCCGGGGCGCTGGCGGGCCCGCACCCACAGGTCTGCCTGGGGTTGTCCGGCACCAGCTCCGTAACAAGCCGGAAATTTTAGTACGAAGCTAGGTCCGCCCTCCCGGATCGGCCACCCGGGACGACCGTCCGGGACCGGTCGGCGGCGCGCCGCACCCGGCGTGACCTGGTGATCTTGACCGCGGGGGAGAGATGGCCCACATCGGGCGCAAAGGGGCCCTCGCGGGCCTGGAGTGACGAATCCCCCGGCCGCTGAGCGGCCGGGGGATTCGGCTGGTGTCCGAGGGGGGACTTGAACCCCCACGCCCGATAAAGGGCACTAGCACCTCAAGCTAGCGCGTCTGCCATTCCGCCACCCGGACAAGGTGCGTGCCGTGCGGAGTTTCCCCCGCGGCGACAGGTGAAACATTACCAGGCTTCCGGGAGTGACCGATCACCCCGCCCGGCCCCCCGCGCCCCCGCCCCGCGTGAACGGCGTGTGACGGGCCGGGACCGGTCTTGGGGCGCGGGCCGGGAGCGGGGGAGGATGAAGGCGACCACCAGCAGGGACAGCGGGAGGAAGCAGCGTGAGCGAGACGGACACGGCCAGCAGCGTCACCGGCCAGGACGAGGTCGTGGACCTCTGCCGCGAGCTGATCCAGATCGACACCAGCAACTACGGCGACCACTCGGGACCGGGCGAACGCAAGGCTGCCGAGTACGTCGCCGAGAAGCTCGCCGAGGTCGGCCTCGACCCGCAGATCTTCGAGTCGCACCCGGGCCGCGCCTCCACCGTGGCCCGCATCGAGGGCGAGGACCCCTCCAGGCCGGCGCTCCTCATCCACGGCCACACCGACGTCGTACCGGCCAACGCCGACGACTGGACCCACCACCCCTTCTCCGGCGAGATCGCGGACGGGTGCGTGTGGGGCCGCGGCGCCGTCGACATGAAGGACATGGACGCGATGACCCTCGCGGTCGTCCGCGACCGGCTGCGCAGCGGACGCCGGCCGCCCCGCGACATCGTCCTCGCCTTCCTGGCGGACGAGGAGGCCGGCGGTACGTACGGCGCGCGGCACCTCGTCGACAAGCACCCCGGCCTGTTCGAGGGCGTCACCGAGGCCATCAGCGAGGTCGGCGGCTTCTCCTTCACCGTGAACGAGCAGCGCCGGCTCTACCTGATCCAGACGGCCGAGAAGGGCATGCACTGGATGAAGCTGACCGTGGCCGGCACCGCCGGGCACGGGTCGATGATCCACCGCGACAACGCCATCACCGAACTGTCGGAGGCCGTCGCCCGGCTCGGCCGGCACACCTTCCCGGTGCGGGTCACCCGGACCACCCGGGCCTTCCTCGACGAGCTCGGCGACGCGCTCGGCACCGAACTCGACCCGGAGAACATGCAGGGGACGCTCGCCAAACTGGGCGGCATCGCCAAGCTCATCGGCGCGACCCTCAGCAACACCGCCAACCCCACGCAGCTGAACGCCGGTTACAAGGTCAACGTCATCCCGGGCGAGGCCACCGCGCACGTCGACGGACGGTTCCTGCCCGGCTTCGAGGAGGAGTTCCTCGCCGACGTCGACCGCATCCTCGGACCCCACGTGCGGCGCGAGGACGTGCACTCCGACAAGGCGGTCGAGACGACCTTCGACGGCACGCTCGTCGCGGCCATGCAGTCCGCGCTGCTCGCCGAGGACCCGGCGGCGAAGGCCATCCCGTACATGCTCTCCGGCGGCACGGACGCCAAGTCCTTCGACGACCTCGGCATCCGCGGCTTCGGTTTCGCCCCGCTGAAGCTGCCGCCGGAGCTGGACTTCGCCGGCATGTTCCACGGCGTCGACGAGCGGGTGCCGGTGGACGCGCTGCGGTTCGGCGTGCGGGTGCTCGACCGGTTCATCGACGCGTCCTGAACTCCCGTAATTCGACCGCGCGTACGGAACCGACTGAGAAGAGTGAATGCGACCATAAGCTCGTAGCTCCATTACTCCTTCCTCGTTACAGGTGATGCGATCCGCTGCTTGGGATCGCATTGCCAACAAGGAGGAATAATGATCAAGAAGGTCGTCGCTGCTGCGGCTGCCACTGGTGGGCTGGTTCTCGCGGGAGCGGGCCTGGCTGTCGCCGACGCGGGTGCCCAGGGTGCTGCCGTGCAGTCCCCGGGTGTCCTGTCCGGCAACGTCGTTCAGGTTCCCGTGCACATCCCGGTGAACGTCTGCGGCAACACGGTCTCCGTGATCGGGCTGCTGAACCCCGCCTTCGGCAACACCTGCGTCAACCACTGACGTTGTGCCTCGCCCCGTGAGGGCCTGAGCCGGCCGGCCCCGGAACGCACGCCATGCGCTCCGGGGCCGACCGGCCTTTTCGGAATGCCGGGAAAGCCATGAGGATTTCGGTCTCCGCTCCCGGTTTCCGGATGTCGGATTTCGCTACACAAGGTCGAAGGCAGGGATTCAGTAATGCGACAGGTCACCCGCAAGGGTCTGATGACCGTGGCGGCCGCGACCGGCGTGCTCGCCGCCGCCGGGGGCGCCGCCCACGCCGACTCGGGCGCGCTCGGCTCCGCCTCGAACTCGCCGGGCGTACTGTCCGGCAACACCGTGCAGGCGCCGGTGCACGTGCCGGTGAACGCCTGCGGGAACACGGTGAACGTCGTCGGGGTGCTGAACCCCGCGATGGGCAACAAGTGCGCCGACCGCAGCGGCGGCAACGGCCCGGCCGGGGGATACGGCGGCTCCGGCGCCCACGGAGGCGGGTACGGAGGTCACGCGGGCCACGGGGCCCACGGAGGTTCCGGGGGCTCGCACGCCGGCGGACACACCGGTGGCTCTCCCGGCGTCGGCTCGGGCAACCACGTCGAGGTGCCGATCGACGCCCCGGTGAACCTCTGCGGCAACAGTGTGGACGTCATCGGCATCGGCAACCCCGCGATGGGCAACGACTGTGCGGACGACGGGGGTTACGGAGGTCACGGGGGCGGCCAGGGCGGCCATCACTGGGGCCATCAGTGGGGCGGCCACGGCGGCCATCACGGCGGCGGCCACGGTCACGACGGCTGTCACGAGCACGGCGGGCACGGGCACGGCGGGCACCACGGGCACGGCGGGCACCACGGGCACGGCGGGCACCACGGGCACGGCGGCGGTCACTCCACCCCGCCCGGAACGCCGGGTCACCCCGGCACCCCCGAGCACCCGGGCCACCCCGGCACCCCGAACCAGCCCGGTCACCCCGGTCTCCCGGGAACCCCGGCCGCCCCCGGAGGGCACGCGCCGGGCGGCTCCTCGCACGTCAGCCGGCCGGGCGCCCCATCCGTCGTCCAGCCGCAGGCCGCCGCGCAGCTCGCCCACACCGGCAGCGACCTGCCGATGGGCCTGGTCCTCCCGGTGGGCGCGGGAGCGCTGCTGGCGGGGGCGGTCCTGTACCGCAAGGGACGCGCCGCGGCGTGACCACGCGAGGGACGCGCCCCGGGGTGATCACCGCAGGGCAGGCACCCGGGTGCGACCGGGTGCGAACCCGGTGAACGAACACCGCGCTCACCGCACTCCCACGGGCGGTGAGCGCGGGGGTACGGGCCTCGCCTCGGCGGGGCCCGTCATGCTGTACGCCGTCTCACCAGGTGGCACGGACCTGGCGGATGATCCGCCGTCGCAGCCGCACCCTGCGGCTGCCGTCACGGAGCAGACTCAGGCGGTCCAACTCCCAGTGTCCGTACTCTGCGTGGTCTGTCAGCAGGCGTGTCGCGTCCTTGCGGGAGACCCCGCGCGGTACGTACACGTCGACAAATTCGTATTCCGGCATCGCATCTATTGTGCGGGCACACGCCCGGTACGGATAGCGTCTGCACTATGTCTGATGCTGCGCAGCCCACCGCTGCCGAGGTACGCGCCGCCGCCGAGGCGGTCAAGACCGCGCTCGACCGCCACCTGGCCGCGGTCGAACGCAGGTCCGGGGAGGACGATCCCGCCGTCTACGAGGCGTTCAACCAGCTGGCCGCCGCCGCCGAGGTGTACGACGAGCTGCTCTACGACCGCTACGACGAGGTCACACCTTTCGAGATCCCCGGTGCGGACGACTCGCTGCCGCCCTACACGGGCCCCGAGGAGCCCAACGCGCTGAGCGTGCTGATCCGCCGCGACTACGCCGTGGTGGAGCCGCAGCGGCTGCTGGCCCAGGCCGAACGGATCGAGGCGGTCGACGACATCGGCACGGAACCGGAGACCTCCGCCACCGTCCACGGGGCGCTGGGCATACTGTTCGGCGAGTTCGAGGCCGACGAGATCGCCTCCCGGCACAAGGAGTTCGGCCTGGAGGAGGGCGACTCCACGCTCTGGGTGACGGCCGCCGACGAGTCGGCGGAACCCGGTGAATGGCTGGCGGCACCCTTCGAGCAGATCGACCCGCAGCGGGTGGTCTGCCGCTTCGACGTCAGCGCGGTGTTCGACGACGAGATCGACGACGACGTTCACCTCGTGGAGGCCGAGGAGGACGAGGACCTCGAAGAACTCGAGGAGGGCGTGGACGACGACGCCGACGACGACCTGGAACCGCACGACGCGGACCGCTGAACGGGCGCGCCGGCCGGTAGGACGACGACTGCGGCGGCACCTGGGCCCAGGCCCGGTGCCGCCGCCGTACGTCCAGCCGTCCGTCGTGTTCAGCCGGCCGCCGGGACCTGTGCGCCGAGCAGGGCGGGCAGCCGGGTCGTGCGGGGCTTCGCCGCCACCTCCGCCACCGCCTTCGGCAACGCCTGCTCCACGCCGTGGACCACGGACAGATGACGGTCCGCCCGGCCGAACGCCGTGTACACCCAGGGGCGGCTGAGCGACTGCGCCGCGTCCCCGGGCAGCACCACGACCGCCGCGGACCACCGGCACCCGACCGCCTGGTGCGCGGTCAGCGCCCACCCGTGCCGCACGCTCTGCTCGACCCGCTCCTTCGGTACGACGACGGTCTCGCCCCCGCACGACAGGTGCAGCCCCTCGGCGTCGGCCTTCTCCACCCGGCCGGGCAGCGTACGTCCCGGAGCGGGCGAGTAGGCGATCCGGTCGCCGGGGTCGAAGCCGCCGAACCGGCCGGGCCCCGGGTTGAGCCGTTCCTTGAGCGCGGTGTTCAGCACCCGGGTGCCGGCCGCGCCGCCGTGCCCGGGGGTGATCACCTGCGTCTCCTCCGCCGGGATGCCGATCGCCCGCGGCACTGAGTCCGCGACCAGCTGCACCGTGCGATGCACGGCCTCGCCCGCGTCCCGCACCGGCACGATCACGACCTCCTTGCCGGGCGCGTCGACCTGGTTCAGCTCGCCGACGCCGATGCCGGAGACCAGCTCGCCGAGCGGCCCCGGGTCCGGCCGCCGCGAGGCGACCTGGGGGCAGACCCGCGCCGCCAGCAGGTCCGCGAAGACCCGCCCCGGTCCGGCCGACCACAGCATCGCGGGGTCCCCGGCGAGCACCAGCCGGGCGCCGTCCGGCAGCGACTCCGTGACCAGGGCCGCCGTCTCGACATCCAGCTGGGGCGCGTCGAGGACGACGAGCAGGTCCAGGTCCAGCGCGCCGTCCGTGTCCCGGCCCGGGCCCTCGACGCCGGCCAGCAGCCCGGCGACCGTGGCGACACCGGGGCCGGCGCCGTCGGGGGTGCCATCCGGTGCGGCGGCCCGCGCGGTCAGGGCCGCGAAGCGGGCGCGGCCGAGCGGGGTGTGGGCCGCGGCCCAGGCCCGCAGCCCCAGTGCGTGCGCGGCGCGCAGCAGCGCCGCCGGTTCGGCCAGGGACGCCTCGGCGCCGGTGTGCAGCACCAGGCCGTGGCCCGCGACCGCGCGGATCAGTTCCACGCCGGCGCCGTCGGCGGACGCGGCGGCCCCGTCCCAGTCGGCGGCCGAACCGTCCTCCTTGGGAACGGAGTTGATCAGCCGGGCCAGGCCGTCGGCGAGGCTCTCCTCGGCCAGGGCGTACCGCTCCAGGCCGACGAGGACGCGCACCGGCCGCTCCTCGTCCTCGTCCTCGGCCGCCTCGGTCTCCCGCCGGCCGGGCGCCCCGGACTGTTCCAGTGCGTCCTGGAAGAGCAGGGCCTCGCCCTCCGCGACGGTGTCCTGCACGGCCGCGTCCGGGTCCGGCACGGCCTGGCGGCCCAGCGCGGCGACGAGCGCCGGCAGGTCCAGCGCGGTGTGTCCGGCCAGCGCCGCCTGCTCCAGCAGCCAGACGGTCAGCGACCGGCCCCGCCGCTCGTCCCGCGGTCCGCTCTCCGCGCCGAGCAGGGCCCGCGCGAACCCGTCGGCCTGCTCCGGCCGCACCCCGCCGACCCGCAGCAACTGCCAGGGATCGGCCCGCAGCAGGTCGTCCGCGCCCTCGCCCAGGGCGGCGACGACCTGCGGGGCGAGCGCCTCGGGCGCACCGCCGTCGGTCAGAACGCGCCGTACGGCACCGACGGTCTCCGGCGCGGCAGCCGAGGGCGCGGCGGCCTGCGCCACCACCGGCTGGGGCCTGGGCTCGGGGGCCGCCCGGCGCGGTGCCGGGGCGGGTTCACGGAATGCGGTGGCGACGGGCTTCTCCCCGCTCTCCACGGCCCGTACGGCCGCGAGCAGGTCGGCCGCCGTGCCGCTGAGCTTCGTCCCGCTCGCCACGGGCTGCTTCCGCTCGGCTTTGCGCCGCTCGATCCGCTCCCGCTCCACCCGCTGTGCGGCCAGCTCGGCCTCGGCCTCGGAGAGCTTCGCGGCGCTCTCACCCTCGCCCGCGCCCTCAGCCGGGGAGGCACCCTCGCCCTCGCCCGCGCTGTCCTCCCCGGTGTCACCGGTGTCACCGGCATCGGCGACCGGAACGGCCCCCGCGTGCTCGCCCGCGCCGTCACCGTCGCCCCCGGCTTCCGGCGCGCCGTCCCCCGCGGAGGCGTCCGGCGCTCCCCGCCCGGTGTCGAGAGCGCCCTCCGTGTCGAGAGCGTCCTCGGTGTCCTGAGCGTCCTCGGTGGGCTCCGGCTCCGTGCTCACAGCGTGCTCCAGTCGTGATCGGGATAGCGGTGCAGCGGCGCCGACACATCGTCGAGCGCCCGGCAGATCTCGTCAGGAAGACTAAGGGCCTCCACTGACAACGCCGCCGTGAGCTGCTGCGCGTTGCGCGCTCCGACGATCGGCGCGGCCACACCGGGCCGGTCGCGGACCCAGGCGAGGGCCACCTGGAGCGGGGTCACGGCCAGGCCGTCCGCCGCGGTCGCCACGGCGTCCACGATCCGGCTGGCCGTGTCGTCGAGGTACGGCGCGACGAAGGGCGCCATGTGCGCCGAGCCGCCCCGCGAGTCGGCCGGCGTCGCCTGGCGGTACTTGCCCGTCAGGACCCCGCGGCCGAGCGGCGAGGAGGGCAGCAGGCCGATCCCGAGGTCCAGGGCGGCCGGCAGCACCTCGCGTTCGACGCCGCGCTGGAGCAGTGAGTACTCCAGCTGCGTGCCCGCCAGCCGGGTCCGGGTGCCCGGGGCCGCGAGCTGCCAGGTCGCCGCCTTGGCGAGTTGCCAGCCGCTGAAGTTGGACACCCCGGCGTAGCGGGCCCGGCCGCTGCTGACCGCCAGGTCGAGGGCCTGGAGTGTCTCCTCCAGCGGTGTGACCGGGTCGAAGGCGTGGACGTGCCACAGGTCGACGTAGTCCGTGCCGAGCCGGGTGAGCGAGTCGTCCAGGGCGGCGAGCAGGTGGCCGCGGGAGCCGTCGGAGCGGCGGTCGGGGTCCGGCACGCTGCCGGCCTTCGTGGAGATGACGAGGTCGCGGCGGGGGACGAGCCCTTCCATGAGGCGCCCGAGCAGGTACTCGGCGTCTCCGTCGCCGTACACGTCGGCGGTGTCCACGAGGGAGCCGCCCGCCTCCCAGAACGTCTTGAGGAGGTCCGCCGCGTCGTGCTCGTCCGTGTCCCGGCCCCAGGTGAGGGTGCCGAGCCCGATGCGGGACACGCGCAGGCCGGTACGACCGAGATGCCTCTGCTCCATGGTCGCCGAGATTACTGGCCAGAGCCTGTCGCGTGGGTGCCTGTGGACAACCGGTTTCCCCGCCGTGACCGGCGCGGGACCGTTCCGGGAGCGGCCGCGGGCGACCGGTCCGCGCCCCGACCGCGGCCTGCCCCGATCCGCACCCCCGCGCTATGGTTCCGCCCAAGGGACGTTACTGATCGGTAAGGGGAGTCGGCATGGAGCTCGGGATCAACCTCGGCTACTGGGGCGCCGGAATGGACGGGGACAACCTCGCCGTGGCCCAGGAGGCCGACCGGCTCGGGTACGCCGTCTGCTGGGCCGCCGAGGCGTACGGCTCCGACGCGGCCACCGTGCTCGCCTGGGTCGCCGCCAAGACCGAGCGCATCGACGTCGGTTCGGCCATCTTCCAGATCCCGGCCCGCCAGCCGGCGATGACCGCGATGACCGCCGCCACGCTCGACTCGCTGTCCGGCGGCCGCTTCCGGCTCGGTCTCGGCGTCTCGGGCCCGCAGGTCTCCGAGGGCTGGTACGGCGTCAAGTTCGACAAGCCGCTCTCGCGCACCCGCGAGTACGTCGAGATCGTGCGCAAGGCGATGACGCGCGAGCGGCTGTCCTTCGAGGGGGAGCACTGGACGCTGCCGCTGCCGGGCGGCCCCGGCAAGCCGATCAAGCTGACCGTGCACCCGGAGCGCGAGCACATCCCGCTCTACGTCGCCGCCATCGGGCCGAAGAACCTCGAACAGACCGGTGAGATCGCCGACGGGGCCCTGCTCATCTTCCCGTCCGCCGACCACATCGAGGACACCGCGATCCGGTACCTGCGCGCGGGTCGCGAGAAGGCCGGCAAGACCCTCGACGGCTTCGACGTCTGCCCCACGCTGCCGCTGGCCGTCGGCGAGGACAAGGACGTGGCCCGGCTCGCCGACACCTTCCGCCCCTACACTGCGCTGTACGTCGGCGGCATGGGCAGCCGAAAGCAGAACTTCTACAACCAGCTCGCCCAGCGCATGGGATACGAGAAGGAGGCCGCCGAGATCCAGGACAAGTACCTGGCCGGCGACAAGCAGGGCGCCGCTGCCGCCGTACCGCACGACCTGATCGACAGGACGACCCTGCTCGGCAGCGTCGACCGGATCGCGGACCGGATGAAGGCCTACGCGGCGGCCGGGGTCACCACCCTGACCCTCGCGCCCGCGGGCTTCACGCTCGACGAGCGGATCGCCTCGCTGCGGGCCGGCACCGAGGCCCTGGAGCGCGCCGGACTGGCGTGACCCGACGGCCGCGCGACGCGGCCGTGGCGCAGCGAAGTTTCCGCGGCCGTGGTGGGGGCTCGGGGGTCTTCCCCGCCACGGCCGTCACACGGAACAACGCGCGGCGGGCCGCCCGGTTACGCCCCCGTCGTGACCGTGGCGCTCCTCCTTTTGGCGCAGTCGTCCGACACAGCTGTTGCGGCGCCTCTTCCACCGCATTTGACTCGATCTCCGGGGATTCCCGCGGAATCGCCCAGAACGCTGCGGAGAGGTGCTCACGATGCTTTCGGCGAAGAGTCTGTTCCGGGAGATCCTCGACGACGACGAGTCCTTCCGGCTGTTCTGCTCCATCGCGGCCGGCGGGGAGGCGCAGGGCGGCTGGGAGAACGGGCGCATCGCCGCCCTCGTCCCGGCCGCCGCACGCGAACTCGCCCCCAAGATCACCCGGCACGGCGCCGACGAGGACAAGCACGGGCGGATCTTCCACGCCCTGCTGAGGAAGCGCGGTCTGCGGCCCGTCCCCGTGCCGCCCGAGACCGACTACACGATGCTCCTGGAGAAGCACGGCATCGGCCTCGCGCACGAGCGGCTCCGGGACGACCGGCCGCTGAGCGTGCGGGACGTCGTCGTCTACCTCGCCCACAGCCGCGTCACCGAGCAGCGCGCCTCCGAACAGATGCGCCTGCTGCGCAGACACTTCGCCGGCCACCCCGACATCGGGCGCGCCGTGCGCATGATCTCCGACGACGAGGACAACCACCTCGCGTACTGCCATGAGGAACTGCTGCGCCTCGCGTACGCCGGACACGGCCGCGCCATCCAGCGCGCGCTGCGCGAGTGCGCGCTCGCCGAGATCCGCGTCTACCGGGACGTCAGCCTCGCCGTGATGGACCACATGGGACGCATCCTCGGCTGGCCGCGGACCAAGGCAGCCGTCCTCGCCGCCGGTATCCACGCCGTGTACGCCTACGAGCGGCTCGCGGGCTGGCGCCGGATGGTCAGCCTGCGCATGCCCGAGCGCCGCGACGCGCTCGGCGGACCAGCGGTCACCGCCCCCGGGTTCGCCTGACGCGGCAGCACCGCCGTCCCGCGCTCCCTCGACCCGCACCGCCGTCCCGCGCGCCTACATCCAGCCCCGGCGCTTGAACAGCCGGTACAGCCCGTACTCCAGCACGACCATCACCGCAATCACCGCGGGATAGGACCAGACCCAGTGCAGCTCCGGCATGTGGTCGAAGTTCATGCCGTAGACGCCCGCGATCATCGTGGGCACCGCGGCCATCGCCGCCCACGCGGAGATCTTCCGCATGTCGTCGTTCTGCCGGACGCTCATCTGCGCGAGATGCGCCGACAGCACGTCCGAGACCAGCCGGTCCAGGCCCTCCACGGACTCGTTCACGCGCGTGAGGTGGTCGTTGACGTCCCGGAAGAAGGGCCGCGCCCTGTCGTCGACGAAGGGCACCTCCGCGCTGAACTGGCCGACGCCCGACAGCCGCGTCAGCGGCGTCGTCAGGGGTCCGGTGGCGCGGCGGAACTCCAGGATCTGCCGCTTGAAGGTGTAGATCCGCGACGCGGTGTTCCGCGAGCCGCCGCCACTGGGCGAGAAGACCTCCGTCTCCAGCTCCTCCAGGTCGGTCTGCAACTCGGTCGCCACGTCCAGATAGTGGTCGACGACGGAGTCCGTGACCGCGTACAGCACCGACGTGGGGCCCTTGCCGAGCAACTCGGGCTCCCGCTCCAGCCGGTCCCGCACGGCACCGAGCGAGGAGCCCTCGCCGTGGCGGACGGTCACCACGAAGGAGTCGCCGATGAACAGCATCAGCTCACCGGTGGAGACGGCGTCGCTGTCCGGCTCGTAGACGACCGGTTTGAGGACCAGGAACAGCGAGTCGTCGTACACCTCCAGCTTGGGCCGCTGATGGGCCTTCAGGGCGTCCTCCACGGCCAGCGGATGCAGCCCGAACTCCTCGGAGACGTGGTCGAACTCCTTCTCCGACGGCTCGTGCAGGCCCACCCACACGAACGTGTCGCCCTCGGCGCGCGCCCGGTCCAGGGCGTCCGAGAGATCCTCGGAACCCTCCGTCCGGTGCCCGTCCCGGTAGATGGCACAGTCGACGATCACGAACCGTATTCTCCTTCCGCCCGGCGGCCGCCACCATCAGGCGGACGCCTACGCTGGTTCGCATGCCCACTCTGATCCTTGTCAGGCACGGACGCTCCACCGCCAACACCGAGGGACTCCTCGCCGGGTGGACGCCCGGGGTCGCCCTCGACGAGCGCGGCGTGGCCCAGGCCGCCGCGCTGCCCGGGCGGCTCGCCGGGCTGCCGATCGCCGAGGTCGTCGCCAGCCCGCTGCAGCGCTGCCAGGAGACGGTCGCCCCGCTGCTCCGGGCCCGTCCCGGACTGCCGGCGCACGCCGAGGAACGGATCGGGGAGTGCCACTACGGCGACTGGTCGGGCCGCAAACTCGCCGACCTCAAGGACGAGCCGCTGATGGAGGTCGTGCAGGCGCACCCGTCCGCGGCCGCGTTCCCCGGCGGTGAGTCGATGCGGGCGATGCAGACGCGGGCTGCCGAGGCGGTGCGCGAGTGGAACGCGCGCGTGGAGCGCGATCACGGCGCCGACGCGGTCTACCTCATGTGCTCCCACGGCGACGTCATCAAGTCCCTGGTCGCCGACGCGCTCGGCCTCCATCTCGACCTCTTCCAGCGCATCGCGGTCGAACCGTGCTCCGTCACGGTGATCCGCTACACCCGGCTGCGGCCGTTCCTCGTCCGGCTCGGCGACACCGGCGACTTCGCGTCACTGGCCCCGCGCGAACAGCCGCCGGCGGACGACGCCCCGGTCGGGGGTGGTGCGGGCGCACCGTGATCGTCGGGCGCAGTAGGGTGAAGCGGTCGCAAGCGCGCCGTACCTGCCCCGCGGTGACGCGGAGACGGGGCCGGCCGGTCCCATGCCGATCCACGATTCCACTGGAGACAGGACGTGTCCCGTCAGGTGTTCCTCTACGACCCCCCGGACCGTTTCGTGGCCGGTACGGTCGGACTGCCCGGACGCCGTACCTTCTTCCTCCAGGCCACCGCCGGTCCCCGGGTGACCAGCGTGGCCCTGGAGAAGACGCAGGTCGCCGCGCTCGCCGAGCGCATGGACGAACTCCTCGACGAGGTCGTACGCCGTAGCGGCGGCAACGCGGCGGTCCCGGCCGTGGCCCCCGCCGACGTCCCCGACACCGCGCCCCTGGAGGCGCCCGTCGAGGAGGAGTTCCGCGTCGGCACCATGGCGCTGGCCTGGGACGGCGAGGAAGAGCGCATGATCGTCGAGGCGCAGGCCCTGGTGGAGCTCGACGCCGACACCGACGAGGACCTCGCCGAGGCGGAGGAACGTCTCCTCCAGGACGAGGAGAACGGCCCCCCGATGCTGCGGGTCCGGCTCACCGGCGTACAGGCGAGGTCCTTCGCCAAGCGCGCCCTGGACGTCGTCAACGCGGGGCGCCCGCCCTGCCCGCTGTGCAGCCTCCCGCTCGACCCGGAAGGACACGTATGTCCGCGCCAGAACGGATACCGCCGCGGAGCGTGAGGCCCGGTCCGCTGCCGCCCGCCGAACTCCTCGCAGAGGGCGAGCTGACCGTGCGCGGCCGCATCCGCGAGGCGTCCAACGCGGCGCTGTACTGCGCGGTGAGCCTCGACGGGCAGGAGGCGTTCTGCGTCTACAAGCCGGTCGCCGGCGAGCGCCCCCTGTGGGACTTCCCGGACGGCACGCTGGCCCAGCGCGAGGTCGCCGCCTACGAGGTCGCCGAGGCGACCGGCTGGGGTCTCGTACCGCCCACGGTGCTGCGGGAGGGCCCTTACGGCGAGGGGATGTGCCAGCTGTGGATCGAGGTGACGCCCGAGACCGAACTGCTCGCCCTGGTCGACGGCGAGGAACCCGGTCCCGGCTGGAAGGCGATCGGCTTCGCCGAGGTCGGTGAGGGGAAGACGGCCCTGCTGGTGCACGCCGACGACGAACGGCTGCGGCGGATGGCCGTCCTCGACGCCGTGATCAACAACGCCGACCGAAAGGGCGGCCACCTGCTGCCCACCGAGGGCGGCCTGCTGTACGGCATCGATCACGGCGTCACCTTCAACGCCGAGAACAAGCTGCGCACGCTGCTGTGGGGCTGGGCGGGCGAGCCCCTGACGGACGAGGCGATCACGGTCCTCAAGGGCCTCCAGGAGGCGCTGACGGCCTCGGGCGCGCTCGCCCGGCGGCTGACCACGCTGATCACCGGAGCCGAGCTGGACGCCACCCGGGCCCGCGTCGACGCCCTGCTGGCCTCCGGGAAGCACCCCGAGCCGAGCGGGGAGTGGCCGGCGATCCCCTGGCCGCCGGTGTAGCGCGCGGGCGGGCGTTTTCCGGCGCATCCGGACAGAGCGGACGCCGCTCGAATCCGCAGCACAGGTGCCGGTACCGCGCAAGATCGCCTTACCGGCCGTCCGGACCGGTCCCGTTCGTATACGCCACTCGTGGCCGGTTACGCTCATGACATGCATGCCTGGCCCGCTTCCGAGGTCCCCGCCCTGCCTGGTCAGGGCCGCGACCTGAGGATCCACGACACCGCGACCGGCGGTCCGGTCACCCTCGACCCCGGTCCCGTCGCCCGTATCTACGTCTGCGGCATCACTCCGTACGACGCGACCCACCTGGGTCACGCGGCGACCTACAACGCGTTCGACCTCGTCCAGCGCGTGTGGCTCGACACCAAGCGGCAGGTTCACTACGTCCAGAACGTGACCGACGTCGACGACCCGCTCCTCGAGCGGGCCGAACGCGACGGCATCGACTGGGTGGCCCTCGCCGAGAAGGAGACCACCCTCTTCCGCGAGGACATGACCGCCCTGCGGATGCTGCCGCCGCGGCACTACATAGGCGCCGTCGAGGCGATACCCGGCATCGTGCCGCTCGTCGAGCGGCTGCGGGACGCGGGCGCCGCCTACGAACTCGACGGGGACGTGTACTTCTCCGTCGAGTCCGACCCGCACTTCGGCGGGGTGTCCCACCTGGACGCCTCAGCGATGCGCCTGCTGTCCGCCGAACGCGGCGGCGACCCGGACCGCCCGGGCAAGAAGAACCCCCTCGACCCGATGCTGTGGATGGCCGCCCGCGAGGGCGAGCCCAGCTGGGACGGCGGTTCCCTCGGGCGCGGCCGGCCCGGCTGGCACATCGAGTGCGTCGCCATCGCCCTCGACCACCTCGGCATGGGCTTCGACGTCCAGGGCGGCGGATCCGACCTCGCCTTCCCGCACCACGAGATGGGCGCCTCCCACGCCCAGGTGCTGACCGGCGAGTTCCCCATGGCCAAGGCCTACGTGCACGCCGGCATGGTCGCCCTGCACGGCGAGAAGATGTCCAAGTCCAAGGGCAACCTCGTCTTCGTGTCGAAGCTGCGGGAGGACGGCGTCGACCCCGCCGCCATCCGGCTCGCGCTGCTCGCCCACCACTACCGCGCCGACTGGGAGTACACCGACCAGGTCCTCCGGGACGCCGTCACCCGCCTCGGGCGCTGGCGCGCGGCCGTGTCCCGGCCCGACGGTCCGTCCGCCGAGGCGCTCGTCGAGGAGATCCGCGAGGCACTCGCCGCCGACCTGGACGCCCCCGCCGCGCTGGCCGCCGTGGACCGCTGGGCCGCGCGCCAGGAGGAGCACGGCGGCACGGACGAGGGCGCGCCGGGCGTCGTCTCCCGTGCGGTGGACGCGCTGCTGGGCGTGGCGCTGTAGGGACCCCGGGCTCGGGCAGGCACCCGGGCACTGAGCCAGAGGGGCGCTTCTCCGTGGAGATCACGGGGAAAGCGCCCCTCTTTCGTCGTGTCACCCGGAGCCCGGGGCCCAGAGCCCGGAGCCCGGATTTCGCGATCGAGTCCTGCAACGGACCGTGCGGCCGGCCCTCCGCTCAGTCCTCGGGCGGCTCGTCGTCGTCCGTGCCCGGCTTCGGGGGCTTCGGCGGCTTGGCGCGCGGACCCGGGTTGTCCCGCAGGTAGGGCGGGGCGTCACCGCCGTCCGCCGTGGCGTGGCCGCCGGAGCCCGCCGGACCGGACCCGTCCCGGCGCCGCAGATACCGCTCGAACTCCCGCGCGATCGCCTCGCCGGACGCCTCCGGCAGCTCCGCGGTGTCCCGGGCCTCCTCCAGCGACTGGACGTACTCGGCGACCTCGCTGTCCTCGGCGGCCAGTTGGTCCACCCCGACCTGCCAGGCACGCGCGTCCTCGGGCAGCTCGCCCAGCGGGACGCGGATGTCGATCAGGTCCTCCAGGCGGTTCAGGAGGGCCAGCGTCGCCTTCGGGTTGGGCGGCTGCGACACGTAGTGCGGTACGGCGGCCCACAGCGACACCGCCGGGACGCCCGCGTGCGTGCACGCCTCCTGGAGGATGCCGACGATGCCCGTCGGGCCCTCGTACTTGGTCTCCTCCAGGTCCATCCGCTGGGCCAGGTCCGGGTCGGACGTGACGCCGCTGACCGGGACCGGACGGGTGTGCGGGGTGTCACCGAGCAGGGCGCCCAGGACGACCACCAGTTCCACGCCCAGTTCGTGTGCGAAACCGAGGAGCTCGTTGCAGAACGAGCGCCACCGCATGGACGGTTCGATGCCCCGGACGAGCACGAGATCGCGCGGCTTGTCGCCGCCGACCCGGACCACCGAGAGGCGGGTCGTGGGCCAGGTGATCTTGCGCACCCCGCCGTCCATCCACACCGTGGGACGGTTCACCTGGAAGTCGTAGTAGTCCTCGGCGTCCAGCGCCGCGAAGACCTCGCCCTTCCATTCCTTGTCCAGATGCGCGACCGCGGTGGAGGCGGCGTCGCCGGCGTCGTTCCAGCCCTCGAACGCGGCCACCATGACCGGGTCGATCAGCTCGGGAACCCCCTCGAGCTCGATCACCCAGCGCCTCCTTCCGACGTGCCCTCGCGTACGCCCCAACCTTACGGCGTGCGCAGGGGGCGCCCGCAGCCCCCTTGCACGGGGGAGTGAACGGATCACTGCCCCGATAGCCACCCCGGAACACCCCTCAGTCATCCGAGCTGTGACGGCAGCCGCGGAAGCCGTCGTCCGAGCCGCCAGGCCAGGGGCTCGCCGCGTGCGTGCGGACCGGCCGCCCGGGACGGAGGGTGCGGTGCGGTCTCGCCCGGCCGTGCGGGGGCGGCACGGACGGGTCACGCGCGCGTGCGGCGGTGGGCGAACCCGCGCCGCCCTCACGGCCGTACGGGCGCTCACAGTGTCGAGCGCAGCCACTGCTCGACGCTCGCGATGTGCACGGTCGCCCAGGACCGCGCCGCCTCCGCGTCCCGGTCCCGCAGCGCGCCCAGGATCGCCCGGTGTTCACGCAGGGTGCCGGTGACGGCGTCCTCCTGGGTGAGGCCGCGCCAGATCCGCGCCCGCGTGGTGGGGCCGGAGAGTCCGTCGAGCAGGGAGCACAGCACCGAGTTGCCGGAGCTCTGCACGATGCCACGGTGGAAGTCGAGGTCGCAGGCGACGAGTTCCTCCACCGAGGGCGCCTCGCCCAGCTTGTCCATCTGGGCGTTGAGCGCGTCCAGTTGCTGCTCGCTGATGCGGGTGGCCGCCATCGCCGTGGCGGCCGGCTCCAGAATGCGCCGTACGGCGAGGAACTCCAGGACGGTGTCGTCGCGGTGGAAGTCCACGACGAAGCTGAGCGCCTCCAGCAGCAGTTGCGGATCGAGGCTGGTCACGTAGGTGCCGTCGCCCTGCCGCACGTCCAGGATCCGGATCAGGGACAGCGCGCGTACCGCCTCCCGCAGGGAGTTGCGGGACAACCCCAGCTCGGCGGCGAGTTCGCTCTCCTTGGGCAACCGGTCGCCGGGACGCAGCGCGCCGGAGACGATCATCCCCTTGATCTTCTCGATCGCCTCATCGGTGACTGCCACGGCCGCCTCCCTGTCGCCCGGACATCGGATGTCTCAGCACATTATGGGGCCTGTTCAGGCGACTGTTGCCAGATCGGCGATCACGGGCCGCCCGCCGGGCGTCGCCGGTACCGGCGACGGGCCTCGCCGACGCCCGATCCGGCCCGGCGTCCGCCGGTCGGCGCCGGTGTCCTGCACGCGTCCAGCGTCTCGACGGGTGAGACGCGAGAATCCTGGCCGCCTCCGCCTCCGCCTCCGCGTCCGAGGCATCGGGGGAGCGCCCGGGGGCGCTTTCCCGCCCTGCTGGGCACAGGCGTCCGGCAGGAGGCGTACGGCGCGTGCGAGCGAGGGGCGGCCCCCCTGACGGGAGCCGCCCCTCGCTCTGCGCGGACGCCGGGGCGCCCGCTCCTCGCCTGCTTCTCGGCGCCTACTTCTTGTCGAGCAGGTCCTGCACCTTCGCCCGCACGTCGTCCGTGGCCAGACCGCGGATCGTCAGGGTCGTACGGCGGCGCAGCACGTCGTCCTGCGTCTCGGCCCACTCGTGGTCGCGGGCGTAGACGACCTGCGCCCAGATCTCGGGCGCGTCCGGGTGGACCCGCTCGGCCAGTTCCGGGTTCTCGTTCGCCAGCCGGGCGATGTCGAAGGCCAGCGAACCGTAGTGCGTCGCCAGGTGGCGCGCGGTGTCGGCCGCCATCCGCGGACCCGGCGCCGGGTTGTCCACCAACAGACGGTGGGCCACGGCCCGGGGGTTGGCGACGCCCGGCAGCGGCAGCTTCTTCGGCAGCGAGGCGATCGGCTCGAAGTCCTCACCCAGCGGGTGACCCGGCAGCGCCTCCAGCTTCTGCATCACCGTACGGCCGATGTGCCGGAAGGTGGTCCACTTGCCGCCGGCCACGGACAGCATGCCGCCCCTGCCCTCGGTCACCACCGTCTCGCGCTTGGCCTTCGCCGTGTCACCGGGACCACCCGGCAGCACTCGCAGACCCGCGAAGGCGTACGTGATGAGATCCCGGCTCAGCTGCTGGTCACGGACGGAGAACGCGGCCTCGTCGAGTATCTGGGCGGTGTCCTTCTCGGTCACCGCCACGTCCGCCGGGTCACCCTCGTACTCCTCGTCGGTCGTGCCGAGCAGCAGCATGTCCTCCCAGGGCAGGGCGAAGGTGATGCGGTACTTGTCGATCGGGGTGGCCAGCGCGGCCTTCCAGGGCGAGGTGCGCTTCAGCACCAGGTGCGCGCCCTTGGACAGCCGGATGGACGGCGCCGCGTTCGCGTCCTCCATCCTGCGCAGGTGGTCGACCCACGGGCCGGTCGCGTTGAGCACGAGCCGGGCGTTGACGCCGAACTCGTCCCCGGAGGTGCGGTCGCGCAGGTCGGCGCCCGTCACCCGGCCCTTGGTGAAGCGCAGACCGGTCACCTCGGCGTGGTTGAGGACCACCGCGCCCGCCTCGACGGCCGCGCGGACCGTCATCAGCGCCATGCGGGCGTCGTTCATCTGGTCGTCGCCGTACACGGCCACGGCCTTGAGGTTGTCGGTGCGCAGCTCGGGCACGTCCTGCGCGGCCTTCGCCGGAGACAGCAGGTGCCCGACGCCGTCACCGAACGCCGACAGCGCGGAGTAGGCGAACACGCCCGCCCCGAGCTTCGCCGCGCCGTGCGGCCCGCCCTTGTACACGGGGAGGTAGAACGTGAGCGGGTTCGCCAGGTGGGGAGCCACCTGACGGGAGACCGCACGGCGCTCGAAGTGGTTCTCCGCCACCAGCTTCACCGCGCCGGTCTGCAGGTAGCGCAGACCGCCGTGGAGAAGCTTGGAGGAGGCGGAGGAGGTGGCGCCGGCGAAGTCGCCGGCGTCGACCAGAGCCACCCGCAGACCGGACTGCGCGGCGTGCCAGGCGGTGGAGATGCCCAGAATGCCGCCGCCGATCACGAGAAGGTCGTACGACGCCTTGGAGAGCTGCTCCCGGGTCTCGGCGCGGCTCGGGAGGGAGCCGGAGGCCGGGTGCGTCCCCAGGGCAGGCACGGACTGCAGGGTGGACTGACTGGTCATGTGGGGTTCTTACTCCTCGTCCTCGAGCCAGCCCATGGTCCGCTCGACGGCCTTGAGCCAGCTCTTGTACTCACGGTCGCGGGTTTCCGCGTCCATGCGGGGGGTCCACTCGGCGGCCCGTCGCCAGTTCGCGCGCAGGTCGTCGGTGCTGTTCCAGAAGCCGACGGCGAGGCCGGCGGCGTAGGCGGCACCGAGGCAGGTGGTCTCGGCGACCATCGGACGCACCACCGGCGCGTCCAGGAAGTCGGAGAGCGTCTGCATCAGCAGGTTGTTGGAGGTCATGCCGCCGTCGACCTTGAGAGCCGCGAGTTCGACGCCGGAGTCCTTCGTCATGGCGTCGGTGATCTCACGGGTCTGCCAGGCCGTGGCCTCCAGGACGGCGCGCGCGAGGTGCGCCTTGGTGACGTACCGGGTGAGGCCGGCGATCACACCGCGGGCGTCGGAGCGCCAGTACGGGGCGAACAGACCGGAGAAGGCCGGCACGAAGTACGCGCCGCCGTTGTCCTCGACCGAGAGCGCGAGCGTCTCGATCTCGGCGGCGGTGGAGATCAGGCCCATCTGGTCGCGCATCCACTGCACCAGCGAACCGGTGACGGCGATCGAGCCCTCCAGGGCGTAGACCGGCGCGGCGTCGCCGATCCGGTAGCCGACGGTGGTCAGCAGCCCCGAGTACGAGTTGATGATCTTCTCACCGGTGTTCAGCAGCATGAACGTGCCGGTGCCGTACGTCGACTTGGCCTCGCCCTCCGCGAAGCAGGTCTGGCCGAACAGGGCCGCCTGCTGGTCACCGAGCGCGGAGGCGACCGGGATACCGCCGAGCAGGTCGCCCAGCTTGCCGCCAGTGACCTCGCCGTAGACCTCGGCGGAGGAGCGGATCTCCGGGAGCATGTTCATCGGGACGCCGATGGACTCGGCGATCTTGTCGTCCCACTCCAGCGTGTGCAGGTTCATCAGCATGGTGCGGGAGGCGTTGGTGACGTCGGTGTAGTGCTTGCCGCCGTTGACACCGCCGGTCAGGTTCCAGATGACCCAGCTGTCCATGGTGCCGAAGAGGATGTCGCCCGCCTCGGCGCGCTCGCGCAGCCCCTCGACGTTGTCGAGCAGCCAGCGGGCCTTGGGGCCGGCGAAGTACGAGGCGAGCGGCAGGCCCGTCTCGCGGCGGAAACGGTCCTGGCCGACGTTGCGGCCGAGCTCCCGGCAGAGGGCGTCGGTGCGGGTGTCCTGCCAGACGATGGCGTTGTGGACGGGCTCGCCGGTGTTCTTGTCCCAGAGGAGCGTGGTCTCCCGCTGGTTGGTGATGCCGATGGCCTTGATGTCGTCGCGGGTGATGCCGGCCTTCGCGATGGCTCCCGCGACGACCTCCTCGACGTTGGTCCAGATCTCGGTGGCGTTGTGCTCGACCCAGCCCGGCTTCGGGAAGATCTGCTCGTGCTCCTTCTGGTCGACGGAGACGATCCGGCCGTCGCGGTCGAAGACGATGCAGCGGGACGAGGTCGTGCCCTGGTCGATCGCGGCGATGAACGGGCCGGCGGTGTGCGCGTCGGTCACTGTCTGCTCCTGGAGTTCCGTGGGTGAGGGGCGGTACGTACGGCGCGTGCTGTGGGGCTCGGTGCTCCCTGCTCGGCGGACGAGGCGCGGGGCCTCGTCCGGAGCCTGGACGTTCGATGCTCTAAGCGAAGGCGACGTTGTAGATGCCTGCGGCGACGGCTCCGCCGATCAGCGGGCCGACCACCGGTATCCAGGCGTAGCGCCAGTCGGAGCCCCCCTTGTTGGGCAGGGGCAGGAGGGCGTGCACGATGCGCGGACCGAGGTCACGGGCCGGGTTGATCGCGTAGCCGGTCGGTCCGCCGAGGGACAGACCGATCGAGACGACCACGAGCGCGGTGATCAGGGCGCCCAGGGTGCCCAGGCCGTTGCCCTTGTCGTTGAGGCCCTGGGTGAGGACCGCGAGCACCAGCACGACGGTGCCGATGATCTCCGTGGCGAGGTTCTGCCAGACGACCCGGATCTCCGGGCCGGTGGAGAAGACACCGAGCACCGGACCGGCGCCCTGCTCCTGGGCCTCTACGGCCTTGGCCTGCGTGGCCTGCGCGCCCGGACCGCCGACGATCTCCTTGTCGGTGAGGTGCGCGTGGAACTGGCCGTAGTAGGCGACCCAGACCAGGGTCGCGCCGATCGCGGCGCCGAGCAGCTGACCGGCCCAGTAGACCGGAACGTTGCTCCAGTCGTCGTCCTTGATCGCGAGTGCGAGCGTGACGGCCGGGTTCAGGTGGGCGCCGGAGAGCGGCGCCGAGGTGTAGACGGCCGTCAGTACGGCGAAGCCCCACCCGAAGGTGATGGCGAGCCAGCCGGCGTTGCGCGCCTTGGAGGCCTTCAGCGTGACGGCGGCGCAGACGCCACCGCCGAGCAGGATGAGTATGGCGGTACCGATGGTCTCGCCGATGAAGATGTCGGAGCTGGACACCCGCGACTCCTTTGTCCTTCGTCCAGGGGACCGAACCCCGGGTCCCTCCGGGAGTTCGAGCTTGCTCTCGGGAGTGAGAGCGGTACGGCCCTTGGCTTGTCACACTCTAACGCGTATTGCCGGTAGGTGTTCGACAATGCCGACCGATGGACGGGAGTCTTGCTCCGGGGTTCCCTGCACGTCAAGAGCCCGGTTGCCCAAAACGCGATCGTTATTGATCGCCGTACGACATCGACACGAAATCGATCTTGCGTTCGGTTGCCCAGGGCCCGCTCGCGAGCACCCCGTGTGCGGATCGGCTGGTTTGCCCTCTGTGTCTGGGCATGACAAAAGGGCCGGAACGTCACACCCGTTCCGGCCCGCCGCGCACAGGGGTTCTCAGAACCGCCCGGCGCCCAGGTCCCGCGACACCGCGCGGGCGCAGTCACGGACGGCTGCGATCAGCTCCGGACGCAGCTCTCCGTCCCGGCACAGCCGCTCCACGGCGCCAGTGATGCCGACCGCGCCGACCGGCATCCGCCGCCGGTCGTGAATGGGCGCCGCGACCGACGAGATGCCCTCCCAGGTCTCCTCGACATCCGCCGCGTAGCCGCGTGCCCGCGTCAGGTCGAGGATGTGCTCGAAGTCCTCCGGCTCGTACACCGTCCGGTCGGTGAACGCCTTGCGGTCCGCCTCCAGCGCCTCGCTGTGCGCGACCGGGTCGTAGGCGGACAGGACCTTGCCCAGGGCGGTGGAGTGCAGCGGCTGCATGGCCCCGATCTCCAGGACCTGCCGGCTGTCGTCGGGCCGGAAGACGTGGTGCACGATCAGCACCCCGCGCTGGTGGAGCACGCCCAGGTGCACGCTCTCCCCGCTGGAGCGGGCCAGGTCGTCCGTCCACACCAGGGCGCGCGCCCGCAGCTCGTGCACGTCGAGGTAGGTGGTGCCAAGGCGCAGCAGCTCGGCGCCCAGCTGGTAGCGCCCGGAGGCGTCGTCCTGCTCCACGAAGCCCTCGTGCTGGAGGGTGCGCAGGATGCCGTGGGCGGTGCCCTTGGCGAGGCCCAGCGAGGAGGCGATGTCCGAGAGGCCGAGCCGCCGCTCGCCGCCCGCGAGCAGCCGCAGCATCGCTGCCGCCCGTTCGAGCGACTGGATGTTCCGTGCCATCGCCGTGCTGCCTCCGTCCCCTTCGACCGTCGACCCGCGACGTCGCTGCCGCCGTTCGGCAATGTCGAACACTACCGGTCGGGCCCGACCTCCCGCCAATGGTCGGTCCGCATCTGTTGCGTCACTGGTATCCCGCCGGTGGCCCGCCCGTCACCCGGGTCCGCCCCGTGGACGCCCCCGGCATCTCCTCGCGGTCCCGGTTACCCTGGCGGCGTGCGCCGACCGCGGAGAGTTCCACGGCCGGGCGCAAAGCCGACAGCCGTCGCACCTAGAGGGAGCCCTTTTCATGGCCTCGTCGCCGCTGACCCCTTCCGCCGACAGCCGGACCCGCGTGTCCGAGCTCCGTGACGCGCTGGCCACCCGTGTGGTGGTAGCCGACGGAGCGATGGGCACCATGCTCCAGGCCCAGGAGCCCACGCTCGAGGACTTCGAGAACCTCGAAGGCTGCAACGAGATCCTCAACCTCACCCGCCCGGACATCGTCCGCTCGGTGCACGAGGCGTACTTCGAGGTCGGCGTCGACTGCGTGGAGACGAACACCTTCGGGGCGAACCACTCGGCGCTCGGTGAGTACGACATCGCCGACCGCGTGTACGAGCTGTCCGAGGCGGGCGCCCGCATCGCCCGCGAGGTCGCGGACGGCTTCGGTGCCCGTGACGGGCGCCGCCGCTGGGTGCTCGGCTCCATCGGCCCCGGTACGAAGCTGCCCACCCTCGGCCACGTCGCCTACGGCACTCTGCGCGACGGCTTCCAGAAGAACGCCGAGGGCCTGCTCGCCGGCGGCGCCGACGCCCTGATCGTCGAGACCACTCAGGACCTGCTCCAGACGAAGTCCTCGGTCCTGGGCGCCCACCGCGCGATGGAGGCCACCGGAGTCCAGGTACCCCTGCTGGTGTCGATGGCCTTCGAGACCACCGGCACCATGCTGCTCGGCTCGGAGATCGGTGCCGCGCTGACCGCGCTGGAGCCGCTCGGCATCGACATGATCGGCCTCAACTGCTCGACCGGCCCCGCCGAGATGAGCGAGCACCTGCGCTACCTCACGCGCCACTCCCGCATCCCCCTGCTGTGCATGCCGAACGCCGGTCTGCCGGTACTGACCAAGGACGGCGCCCACTTCCCGCTCGACCCCGAGGGCCTGGCCGACGCACAGGAGAACTTCGTCGGCGAGTACGGTCTCTCGCTGGTGGGCGGCTGCTGCGGTACGACGCCGGAGCACCTGCGTCAGCTCGTGGAGCGGGTCCGCGAGGTCACGCCCCCCGAGCGGCGTCCGCAGCCCGAGCCGGGTGCCGCCTCCCTCTACCAGAGTGTGCCGTTCCGGCAGGACACGGCCTATATGGCGATCGGTGAGCGGACGAACGCCAACGGGTCGAAGAAGTTCCGTGAGGCGATGCTGGCGGGTCGCTGGGACGACTGTGTGGAGATGGTCCGCGACCAGATCCGTGAGGGCGCGCACATGCTGGATCTGTGTGTGGACTACGTGGGCCGTGACGGTGTGGCGGACATGCAGGAGCTGGCGGGCCGGTTCGCGACGGCCTCGACGCTGCCGATCGTGCTCGACTCCACCGAGGTGGAGGTGCTGCGGGCGGGTCTGGAGAAGCTGGGCGGCCGAGCGGTCCTCAACTCCGTCAACTACGAGGACGGTGACGGTCCGGAGTCGCGTTTCGCGAAGGTCACGGCGCTGGCGCGGGAGCACGGGGCGGCGTTGATCGCGCTGACCATCGACGAGGAGGGCCAGGCCCGGACCGTCGAGACGAAGGTCGCCATCGCCGAGCGGCTCATCGAGGACCTGACCACGAACTGGGGTGTGCACGAGTCGGACATCCTCATCGACTGTCTGACCTTCACGATCTGCACCGGTCAGGAGGAGTCCCGCAAGGACGGCATCGCCACCATCGAAGCGATCCGGGAGCTCAAGCGGCGCCGTCCGGACGTACAGACCACGCTGGGCCTGTCGAACATCTCCTTCGGCCTGAACCCGGCCGCCCGGGTCCTGCTCAACTCGGTGTTCTTGGACGAGTGTGTGAAGGCGGGTCTGGATTCGGCGATCGTGCACGCGTCGAAGATCCTGCCGATCGCCCGGTTCGATCAGGAGCAGGTGGCCACCGCCCTGGACCTGGTCTACGACCGGCGTGCGGAGGGGTATGACCCGCTGCAGAAGCTGATGCAGTTGTTCGAGGGTGCCACCTCGAAGTCGCTGCAGGCGGGCCGGGCGGAGGAGCTGGCGGCGCTGCCGCTGGACGAGCGGTTGAAGCGGCGGATCATCGACGGGGAGAAGAACGGTCTGGAGGCGGACCTCGACGAGGCGCTGCAGGCCCGGCCGGCGCTGGACATCGTCAACGAGACGCTGCTGGACGGCATGAAGGTGGTCGGTGAGCTGTTCGGGTCGGGGCAGATGCAGTTGCCGTTCGTGCTGCAGTCCGCCGAGGTGATGAAGACGGCCGTGGCCCATCTCGAGCCGCACATGGAGAAGTCGGACGCGGAGGGCAAGGGCACCATCGTGCTGGCCACGGTGCGTGGCGACGTGCACGACATCGGCAAGAACCTGGTCGACATCATCCTGTCCAACAACGGCTACACCGTCGTCAACCTCGGTATCAAGCAGCCGGTCTCCGCGATCCTGGAGGCCGCCGAGGAGCACCGCGCGGACGTGATCGGGATGTCGGGTCTGCTGGTGAAGTCCACGGTGATCATGAAGGAGAACCTGCAGGAGCTCAACCAGCGCAAGCTCGCCGCGGACTACCCCGTCATCCTCGGCGGCGCGGCCCTCACCCGCGCCTACGTCGAACAGGACCTCCACGAGATCTACGAAGGCGAGGTCCGCTACGCCCGCGACGCCTTCGAGGGCCTGCGCCTGATGGACGCCCTCATCGGCGTCAAGCGGGGCGTTCCCGGAGCGAAGCTGCCCGAACTCAAGCAGCGCCGGGTGCGCGCCGCCGCCGACACGATCGTCGAGGAACGCCCCGAGGAAGGCCACGTCCGCTCCGACGTGGCCACCGACAACCCGATCCCCCGACCCCCCTTCTGGGGCACCCGGGTGGTCAAGGGCATCCAGCTCAAGGAGTACGCGAGCTGGCTGGACGAGGGCGCGCTGTTCAAGGGCCAGTGGGGCCTCAAGCAGTCCCGCACCGGCGAGGGACCCACCTACGAGGACCTCGTCGAGACCGAGGGCCGGCCCCGGCTGCGCGGTCTGCTGGACCGGCTCCAGACGGAGAACCTGCTGGAGGCAGCCGTCGTCTACGGCTACTTCCCCTGTGTGTCCAAGGACGACGACCTGATCCTCCTGGACGAACAGGGCAACGAACGCACCCGGTTCACCTTCCCTCGCCAGCGCCGCGGCCGCCGCCTGTGCCTGGCCGACTTCTTCCGCCCGGAGGAGTCGGGGGAGACGGACGTGGTCGGCCTCCAGGTCGTCACCGTGGGCTCCCGGATCGGCGAGCGGACAGCAGAGTTGTTCGCCGCCGACGCCTACCGCGACTACCTCGAACTGCACGGCCTGTCCGTGCAGTTGGCCGAGGCGCTCGCCGAGTACTGGCACGCCCGGGTGCGTTCGGAACTGGGCTTCGCCGGTGAGGACCCCGGCGTGATGGAGGACATGTTCGCCCTCAAGTACCGCGGCGCGCGCTTCTCCCTCGGCTACGGCGCCTGCCCGAACCTGGAGGACCGCGCCAAGATCGCCGAGCTGCTCCAGCCCGAGCGCATCGGCGTCCACCTCTCCGAGGAGTTCCAGCTGCACCCCGAGCAGTCCACCGACGCCATCGTCATCCACCACCCGGAAGCGAAGTACTTCAACGCCAGGTGACGCCCGGTGCGAGAGGCCCCGGACCCCGGGCACGTGGCCGCCCGGGCCCCCGGCACGTGGCCGCCCGGATCCCCAGCACGTGACCGCCGGGGACCCCGGGGGCCAGAAGGCCCGGGGCCCCGCAACACGCGCGATGATCGGTGAAGACGCACACTGATCGGATAAGTCGTACACTGGTCGGTCCACCGCAGGCCGGTTCCCTTCTTGGGAACCGGCCTGGTCGTCCCTCAAGGAGGTGCGCCAGGATGACCAGTACGGTCCCCGCGCTCGGAACCCTTACGGCCGAAGGCTCAGCCCTGCAGGCCGTTCTCCTCGACATGGACGGAACCCTCGTGGACACCGAGGGGTTCTGGTGGGACGTCGAGGTCGAGATCTTCGCCCGCCTGGGCCACACCCTCGACGACTCCTGGCGCCATGTCGTGGTCGGCGGTCCCATGACCCGCAGCGCCGGCTTCCTGATCGAGGCCACCGGTGCCGACATCGCCCTCCCCGAGCTCGCGGTCCTGCTCAACGACGGCTTCGAGGACCGCATCCGCAGCACCCTCCCGCTGATGCCGGGCGCCGCCCGGCTGCTGGCCGAACTGGCCGCCCACGGCGTCCCCACCGCCCTGGTCTCGGCCTCCCACCGGCGGATCATCGACCGGGTCCTCACCTCCCTCGGGCACCCCTTCGGACTGACGGTCGCCGGTGACGAGGTCCCGCGGACGAAGCCGCACCCCGACCCGTACCTGTTCGCCGCCGCCGGACTCGGTGTCGATCCGGCCAGATGCGCGGTCGTCGAGGACACCGCGACCGGCGTCGCCTCGGCGGAGGCCGCCGGCTGCCATGTGGTGGTCGTGCCCTCCGTGGCCCCGATCGGCCCGGCCGCCCGGCGCACGGTCGTCGGCTCCCTGGAAGACGTCGACCTGGCATTCCTGCACGGACTGATGACGGAAATGCGCTAGCCGTTCACCCAGCGTGCCAACCGGATAGGCGGGAATTCCCCCGGCGTCGGGATCGAAAGAATTCGAAACCTGCCGGATGGCTGAATTCCGGTACGGTCCCGCATCGCCGCGACTGTGAGCTTCCCCACGTGGACAAGGGTCGACAGTGGGCCCCCGGTGTGCTGTTCACCCCGTTTCGGGCACCGTGGGCGCGCCCTTGTGTCCCGATTAATGGAACGCTGCACTAATCCTTCCCCTGTCGGGTTTTCGGTCTGTCCGCACCCGGTTTCGCTCCGTGATGGGCCCTTCATCGTGATGACGGCGAACCCCCGTGCCGGTCCGGACTAATCTCGTCGCGAGAACATCGCCCCTACCCCCGTGATCCGCCGCGACACCCCTGCATGCCGGGTACACGGACCTGAACAGCTCTGGAGAAACTCGAGCATGAACCGCAAGACTTTGGTGCTGCCTGCCGTGGTCGGCCTGCTCGCTCCGGTGCTCGCCGCCTGTGGCGGGTCCGGAAGCGGAAGTGGCGGGGACGCGATCAAGGTCGGCACCACGGACCGGTTCATCGCCTCCAAGGACGCGCCGGCCCCCCTCGACCCGGCCTACGCCTACGACGTCGGCACCTGGAACATCCTGCGCCAGACCGTGCAGACCCTGATGATCCAGCCCAAGGGCGAGGGCGACCCCGTCCCCGAGGCGGCGGAGAGCTGCGGCTTCACCGACAGCGGCAACGAGCGCTACGCGTGCAAGCTGCGTGAGGGCCTCAAGTTCGCCAACGGCGACGCCATCACCGCCGCGGACGTGAAGTACTCGATCGACCGGGCCCTCGCGATCAAGGCCGACAGTGGTGTGTTCGCCCTGCTGTCCACCATCGACACCGTCGAGACCCAGGGCGACCGCGAGGTCATCTTCCACCTCAAGACCGCCGACGCCACCTTCCCGTTCAAGCTGTCGACCCCGGTCGCCGGCATCGTCAACCCCGACGACTACGCGAAGAACAAGCTGCGCGACGGCTTCGACGTGGACGGCTCCGGCCCCTACACACTGCGGGCCGAGGTCAAGAACGACGAGATCACCAACGCCGTGTTCACCAAGAACCCCAACTACAAGGGGACGCTCAAGGTGAACAACGAAGAAGTCGACATGCGCTCCTTCGAGACCGCGGACGCCATGGGCGACGCCCTCGCCAAGGGCGACCTCGACGTCATGACCCGCACCATGTCCCCGGCGCAGATCAAGAAGCTCACCGACGACTCCGACGGCAACGTCGACCTCGTCGAGATGCCCGGCCTGGAAATCCGCTACCTGGCCTTCAACACCAACGACCCCGGTGTGAAGACCAAGGCCGTCCGCCAGGCGATGGCGCAGATCATCAACCGCAGCGAACTGACCTCCAAGGTCTACGGCTCCGCCGCGCAGCCCCTGTACTCGCTGGTCCCGGCGTCCATCACCGGCCACTCCAACGCCTTCTTCAACAAGTACGGCGACCCCAGCGTGGGCAAGGCCAAGACGATGCTGGCGGACGCCAACATCACCACCCCGGTGAAGCTGACGCTGAACTACACGACCGACCACTACGGCTCCGCCACCAAGCAGGAGTTCGAGCTTCTCCAGAAGCAGCTCAACGACAGCGGCCTGTTCGACGTGACCATCAAGGGCACCGCCTGGGACGCGTTCGTGCCGGCCGAGCGCAAGGGCTCCTACGAGGTCTGGGGCATGGGCTGGTTCCCCGACTTCCCCGACGCCGACAACTACCTGGCGCCGTTCCTCGACAAGGACAACTTCCTCAAGCTGCCCTACGCCAACGCCCAGATCCGCACCAAGCTGATCCCGGAGTCCCGCCGCGAGGCCGACCGACTGGCCGCCGCCTCCAGCCTGACGCAGATTCAGGACATCGTCGCCGACGAGGTCCCGCTCCTCCCGCTGTGGCAGGGCAAGCAGTACGTCGCCGCCCGGGACAACGTCACCGGCACCGCCTACGCGCTCAACTCCTCCGCCACCCTGCAGCTGTGGGAGCTCAGCCGCGGCGTGAGCTGAGCACCCCCGCACACGACGAAGGGCGCCCCCTCCACCGAGGGGGCGCCCTTCGCGTCGTACAACCGCTTCCTACTGCGCCCCGGGACGCACCAGACCACTCTCGTACGCGTACACCGCGGCCTGCACCCGGTCCCGCAGCCCCAGCTTCGTCAGGACGTGGCCCACGTGCGTCTTGACGGTGGTCTCGCTGACGAACAGGTCGGCGGCGATCTCCGCGTTCGACAGCCCCCGCGCCACCAGCTTCAGCACCTCCACCTCACGCTCGGTCAGCGTGTGCAGGGTGTCCGGCACCGGCTCGTCACCGGACGGCAGATGCGTGGCGTACTTGTCGAGCAGCCGGCGCGTGATGCTCGGCGCGAGCATCGCCTCGCCCGCGGCCACCACCCGGATCGCCTGGACCAGCTCGTCGGCCGGGGCGTCCTTCAGCAGGAACCCGCTGGCACCGGCCCGCAGCGCCTCCACCACGTACTCGTCGAGATCGAACGTGGTCAGCACCAGCACCTTCGCCGGACCGTCCCGGCCCGGACCGGTGATCTGCCGGGTCGCCTCCACGCCGTCCATCCGCGGCATGCGGATGTCCATCAACACCACATCGGGCTGAAGCGCCCGCACCTGATCCAGAGCCTGCAGGCCGTCTCCGGCCTCGCCGACGACCGCGAGGTCCTGCTCCGCCTCCAGGATCATGCGGAAGCCCGTACGCAGGAGCGGCTGGTCGTCGACCAGTAGGACGCGGATGGCCACGTAAGTCTCCTTCGGCTAGTCCGGCCCCATTCTGCCCTGCTCGGCGGCGCCGGACTCGGCCGCCCTGACCTCCAGCGGATACGGCGGGGGAGTACCACCGAATTCCGGGCAGTGCGCCTGGTGATCGCACCAGCCGCACAACTTGGTCGGCCGCGGTCGCCACTCACCGGTCTCCGTCGCCAGCCGGATCGCCTCCCACAGCGCGAGCAGCTTGCGCTCGACGCGCTCCAGGTCGGCGAGGACCGGGTCGTACGTCAGCACGTCCCCACTGCCGAGGTACACCAGTTGCAGCCGCCGCGGAACCACGTTCTTCAGCCGCCACACCACCAGCGCGTAGAACTTCATCTGGAACAGCGCGCCTTCGGCGTACTCCGGCCGCGGCGCCTTGCCGGTCTTGTAGTCGACGATCCGCACCTCACCGGTCGGCGCCACGTCCACCCGGTCGATGATCCCGCGCAGCCGCAGCCCCGAGTCCAGTTCGGCCTCGACGAACAACTCCCGCTCCGCCGGCTCCAGCCGGGTCGGGTCCTCCAGCGCGAACCAGCGCTCCACGAGCCGCTCCGCCTCACCCAGCCAGCGCGCCAGCCGCTCGCCGTCCGGATCCTCCGCGAACAGCTCCACGACCTCCGGCCGGCTCTCCCGCAGCCGGTCCCACTGGCCGGGGACGAGGGACTTGGCGCGCGGCGCGGTCCGCTCGGCGGCCGGCGCGTCGAAGAGCCGCTCGAGCACCGCGTGCACCAGCGTGCCCCGGGTCGCCGCCTCGCTCGGCTTCTCCGGCAGCCGGTCGATCACCCGGAACCGGTACAGCAACGGGCACTGCATGAAGTCACTGGCCCGCGACGGCGACAACGAGGCCGGCGCCCTGGCGACGACCACCACCTCGGCGTCCGCGACCGCACCGCTCGCACCGGCGCCGGCCGTCCCCGCACCGGCCGCCCGCTCCCCGGCCGCCACCGTCACCCGGGGGCCCACGACCGCCGCCTCCGCCACGGCGCCACCACTGCCGTGGGCCTCCGCGCCGTCCTCCGTACTCGTCTCCATGACCACAGACCATACGGCCCGCCACTGACAGTGACCCAGCCGCGAGCACCTCCTCCCGGTGCCGGACCGCGACCGCGAACCGGTGCGACAGCGGGCGAACACGGGGGGTGCCGGGGCGGAACGTGCGGCGACGGCCGCATACCATCGACCCGAGATGCTCCCACCGGGCAGGCGGGAGACGCTTCGAACGAGGGGACATCGTGGACGAGAGCGGCGGGAGCGGGCAGCCGCGGTCCGGCACCGACGAGCCGGCCGAGCAGCGCCCGGGCTCCGCGACCCCGGCACCCGGCCCCGCACACCCGGACCCGGCCCCCCACGACTCCGCGACCGACGACACGTCCTCGACCGAGGGGTCTGCGAGCGGTGAGTCCCCGAGCCATGAGTCTGCGAGCGGTGAGAAGGCGACCGCTGACGACCCGACCGGTGACAGCCCGACCGGCGAGCCCACCCCCGGCACCCCCGCCACCACCCCCACCGGCGACAGCCCCCACGGCACCGGCACCGGACCCCGCACCGGACCCCACGCCGAGACACCGCCCGGCCCCGCTCCCGAACACCACGAGCGCACCCTCGCCCACGCCGGCGTGACCAAGAGCCGCCCGCCCCGCCGCCCCAAGGAACCCGGCGGCGGACTGCTCATGGGACGGCCCTTCGGCGTCCCCGTCTACGTCGCGCCCAGCTGGTTCCTCGTCGCCGCCCTCATCACCTGGGTGTTCGGCGGCCAGCTCGACCGCGTACTGCCCGAACTCGGCGCCCTCCGCTACCTCGTCTCCCTCTTCTTCGCGGTGGCCTTCTACGCCTCCGTCCTCGTCCACGAACTCGCCCACACCGTCGCCGCCCTCCGCTTCAAGCTCCCCGTCCGCCGCATCCAGCTCCAGTTCTTCGGCGGCGTCTCGGAGATCGAGAAGGAGGCCGAGACCCCCGGCCGCGAGTTCGTCCTCGCCTTCGTCGGGCCCCTCCTCTCCCTGATCCTCTCCGGCCTCTTCTACCTCGCCATGCTGGGCGTCGAGCCGGGTACCGTCCCCGGCGTCCTGCTGGCCGGCCTGATGGTCTCCAACCTCATCGTGGCCGGATTCAACCTGCTGCCCGGCCTGCCCCTCGACGGCGGCCGCATGCTCCGCGCGGTCGTCTGGAAACTCACCGGCAGACCCATGACCGGGACCGTCGCCGCCGCCTGGGTCGGCCGGGCCCTCGCCGTCGTCGTCCTCATCGGCCTCCCCCTGCTCACCCAGTCCGGCGCCCTCGGCTCCAACGCCGAGGACAACGTCGGCATGGACACCGTCATGGACGCCCTGCTCGCCGCGATCCTCGCCGCCATCATCTGGACCGGCGCCGGAAACAGCCTCCGCATGGCCCGGCTGCGCGAACACCTGCCAGACCTGCGCGCCCGCAACCTGACCCGGCGCGCGGTCCCCGTCCAGACCGACACCCCCCTCTCCGAGGCCCTGCGCCGCGCCAACGACGCCGGAGCCCGCGCCCTGGTCGTCGTCGACGCCGACGGCGAACCCCTCTCCCTGGTCCGCGAGGCCGCCATCGTCGGCGTACCGGAACACCGCCGCCCCTGGGTCGCCGTCGGCGGCCTGGCCCAGGACCTCACCGACGGCATGTGCGTCTCCGCCGAACTCGCCGGCGAGGACCTCCTGGACGTCCTGCGCGCCACCCCCGCCACCGAGTACCTCGTCATCGAGGACAGCGGCGAGATCTACGGCGTCCTGTCCGCCGCCGACGTGGAACGCGCCTTCGTCCAGGCCATGGCCCGGCCGTCCGCCTCCGCGTAACCCCCTGCGGGGCGCCCCGCAGGCCCGCCCCGCGCCCGGCAGGACCGGCCCGCCCGTGGTCGGGTGCCCCCGCAAAGGCCGGTAGGCTGGTCACATGTCCGAACCGACCGGTGCCGCCCGCAGGCGCGGGCCCTTCAAGGTCGGGGACCAGGTTCAGCTGACCGACCCCAAGGGCCGCCACTACACGTTCACGCTCGAGGCCGGGAAGAACTTCCACACCCACAAGGGTTCCTTCCCGCACGACGAGCTGATCGGCGCTCCCGAGGGCAGCGTTGTCCGCACCACCGGAAACGTCGCCTACCTCGCGCTGCGCCCCCTGCTCCCCGACTACGTCCTGTCCATGCCCCGCGGCGCCGCCGTGGTCTACCCCAAGGACGCGGGGCAGATCCTGGCCTTCGCCGACATCTTCCCCGGCGCCCGCGTCGTGGAGGCGGGCGTCGGCTCCGGCTCGCTCAGCAGCTTCCTGCTGCGCGCCATCGGCGACCAGGGCATGCTGCACAGCTACGAACGGCGAGAGGACTTCGCCGAGATCGCCCAGCAGAACGTGGAACGCTACTTCGGCGGCCCGCACCCCGCCTGGCAGCTCACCGTCGGCGACCTCCAGGACAACCTGAGCGACACCGACGTCGACCGCGTCATCCTCGACATGCTCGCGCCCTGGGAGTGCCTGGAGGCCGTCTCCAAGGCCCTGGTCCCCGGCGGCATCGTCTGCTGCTACGTGGCGACCACCACCCAGCTCGCGCGGACCGTCGAGTCCATCCGCGAGATCGGCTGCTTCAACGAGCCGAGCGCCTGGGAGTCGATGATCCGCAACTGGCACGTCGAGGGCCTGGCCGTCCGCCCCGACCACCGGATGATCGGCCACACCGGCTTCCTCCTCACCGCCCGCCGCCTCGCCGACGGCGTCGAGCCGCCCATGCGGCGCCGCCGCCCCGCCAAGGGCGCCTACGGCGAGGACTACACCGGCCCCAACGCCGACGGAGGCGCCGGCCGCTGAGCCGGTCCCCCTCCCCGCCAACGCGACGACGCCGTGGCCGAGTTCCCGACCAGTACCGGGAACTCGGCCACGGCGCTGTCGCCTTGACGCGACGCCACCCGGGCAGCGGCCGCCCCGGCCGCACGCACCCGGGCCCGGCCGCGCGGAGGCGCGGCTCCGACGCCACAAAGTCCCGACCCCGCCGTTCCCCCGTCCTGTGACGTGTGGCACCATGCTGGCCACCCCACCGGCACAGCCCTCACAGGAGACACTTCCTAGTGCAGCAATCCGCCGTCCCGGAACTGGCTCACACGCACACCCGACCGATCCACTGGGTCGCGACCGCCACCGCCGTGGCGGGCGTGGTCGCCCTGTCCTCGATGCTCCAGCCCAACCCCGCCACAGCGGCCCAGACAGCCGGCCCGGCGGCCCCGAGCACCCACGCCCCCGCGCCCGCCGCCGCCACGGCACCCGACCCCGCCGGCGTCACCTTCCCCCTCCAGTGCGGTCCCCTGAAGGTCCGTGTGCAGAAGAAGGCGTCCGGAGACCTCGACGGCGACGGCAGGCCGGAAACAGTCGCCGTCGTGCACTGCGACTCCGCCATGGGCACCCCACCCGACGCCGTGTACGTCCTCACCGCCGCCAGGAACTCCGGCACACCGCGCGTCGTCGCGACCCTCGTCGACCCGAAGGACCGCCTCACCGTCAGCGAGTTCACCGTCCGTGACGGAGCCGTCGAGGCCACCCTCCTCGGCTACTCGAACGACGACGTGCCCAACTGCTGCCCGGACACGAAGGACAGCGCGAAATGGCAGTGGAAGAACGGCGCGTTCCTGCGCTCGACACCCGCCGGATCCCACACCGTGTGACCCGCGACACCCGCTGTGAGATATCAGACAGTCATCACGCAGGGTGCTTTTTCGGTCACTCCGCGTCCGGACCGTAGACCTCGACCCCGTCCAGCACCCGGCGCACGTGGATGCAGTCGCCCGGACACTCCTTCGCGGAATCGACCACGTCCGTGAGCAGCGGCAGCGGCACGGGCGTTGTCGCGCCCCGGTCCTGCAGCAGTTCGTCGTCCGCGCCCTTCACATAGGCCAGACCGTCGATGTCCAGCTCGAACACCTCGGGCGCGTACTGGGCGCAGATGCCGTCGCCGGTACAGAGATCCTGGTCGATCCAGACCTCCAGCGCCCCACTGCCGGCCCCGGCCTCCTGCTGCACGCTCATGTCTCCCTGCCGTTTCAGCGCCGAGCTGAACGGGAATCCGGCCAGCTCTGACGGGTGTTGAACACTTCGACCCTACCTCCGGCAGCTTTCCAATCATGTTCGGTGGGTATTCCCCTGGCGTGAGGGAGAGCGCAAGGGTGAAGATCGGACACACCCCGACAGTCTTTGTGATCTAGGGGTTTCAATCGACACCCGCCCAGGTAGGGTCTGGAAGCGTCCAGCTCCCCTTGGAGGAGGTGAGGACCGTGGCAGCCCACGACGACGACATGAACCGCGGCATCCGCCCGGGACGAGGGTCCGACGACCCGTCCGGGCAGATTGCCTACCTTGAGCAGGAGATCGCCGTCCTGCGACGCAAGCTCGCCGACTCTCCGCGACACACGAGGATTCTCGAAGAGCGGATCGTCGAGCTGCAGACCAACCTGGCCGGCGTGTCCGCCCAGAACGAGCGACTCGCCAACACGCTCCGTGAGGCCCGCGACCAGATCGTGGCCCTCAAGGAGGAGGTCGACCGGCTCGCACAGCCACCGGCCGGCTTCGGAGTCTTCCTCATGGCGAACGAGGACGGCACGGCCGACATCTTCACCGGCGGCCGCAAACTCCGCGTGAACGTCAGCCCCAGCGTCGAGCTCGAAGAGCTCCGGCGCGGCCAGGAAGTGATGCTCAACGAAGCCCTCAACGTGGTCGAGGCCATGGAGTACGAGAGCGTCGGCGACATCGTCACCCTGAAGGAGATCCTCGAGGACGGCGAACGCGCCCTCGTGGTCGGACACACCGACGAAGAACGGGTGGTAAGGCTCGCCGAACCCCTCCTCGACGTCACCATCCGGCCCGGCGACGCCCTCCTCCTCGAACCCCGCTCCGGCTACGTCTACGAAGTGGTCCCCAAGAGCGAGGTCGAGGAGCTCGTCCTCGAAGAAGTACCGGACATCGGCTACGAGCAGATCGGTGGCCTCGGGGGCCAGATCGAAGCGATCCGCGACGCCGTCGAGCTCCCGTACCTCTACCCCGACCTCTTCAAGGAGCACGAACTGCGGCCGCCCAAGGGTGTGCTGCTCTACGGGCCCCCCGGATGCGGCAAGACGCTCATCGCCAAGGCCGTCGCCAACTCGCTGGCCAAAAAGGTCGCCGAGGTCACCGGCCAGGCCACCGGCAAGAGCTTCTTCCTCAACATCAAGGGACCCGAACTCCTCAACAAGTACGTCGGCGAGACCGAGCGGCAGATCCGCCTCGTCTTCCAGCGTGCTCGCGAGAAGGCCAGCGAGGGCACCCCCGTCATCGTCTTCTTCGACGAGATGGAATCCCTCTTCCGCACCCGCGGATCCGGCGTCAGCTCGGACGTGGAGAACACCATCGTCCCGCAGCTGCTCGCCGAGATCGACGGCGTGGAAGGCCTGCAGAACGTGGTCGTGATCGGCGCCTCGAACCGCGAGGACATGATCGACCCCGCCATCCTGCGCCCCGGCCGGCTCGACGTGAAGATCAAGATCGAACGTCCGGACGCGGAAGCCGCCAAGGACATCTTCGGCAAGTACCTCACCGAGCGCCTGCCCCTGCACTCCGACGACCTCGGCGAACACAGCGGCAGCAGGACCACCACCGTCCAGAGCATGATCCAGACGGCCGTGGAACACATGTACGCCGAATCCGAGGAAAACCGCTTCCTGGAAGTCACCTACGCCAACGGCGACAAGGAAGTCCTCTACTTCAAGGACTTCAACTCCGGCGCCATGATCGAGAACATCGTGGGCCGCGCCAAGAAGATGGCGATCAAGGACTTCCTCGAACACAGCCAGAAGGGCCTCCGCGTCTCCCACCTCCTCCAGGCCTGCGTGGACGAGTTCAAGGAGAACGAGGACCTGCCCAACACCACCAACCCCGACGACTGGGCTCGCATCTCCGGCAAGAAGGGCGAACGGATCGTCTACATCCGCACCCTCATCACCGGAAAGCAGGGCGCAGACACCGGACGCTCCATCGACACGGTGGCGAACACCGGACAGTACCTGTAAAACACAGGGCGGCTGCGGGTGCCCTCACCGGGTATCCGCAGCCGACTGCTTTCCGGGCCACGGCCGGAGCAGGGCAATGACTCAAATGATCTCCCCGTCGGCGCGGAGGCGTTCTAGGCTCTTCGGTACCGCCGAGTCGCGCAGTGCGGGGACGGGCACCGCACACGCACCGGAGCGCCAGCGGTACGTGAGCGGCACCCCCGACCGAGGGCGCCGCCGGGCAAGGAGGGCCGCATGACCGTACGGCGAGTAATGGGCATCGAGACGGAATACGGGATCTCCGTCCCCGGCCACCCCAACGCCAATGCCATGCTCACCTCGTCCCAGATCGTCAACGCCTACGCGGCGGCGATGCACCGGGCCCGCCGGGCCCGCTGGGACTTCGAGGAGGAGAACCCGCTGCGCGACGCGCGAGGCTTCGACCTCGCCCGCGAAACCGCCGACTCCAGCCAGCTCACCGACGAGGACATCGGACTCGCCAACGTCATCCTCACCAACGGCGCACGGCTCTACGTCGACCACGCACACCCCGAATACAGCTCACCCGAGGTCACCAACCCCCGCGACGCCGTCCTGTGGGACAAGGCCGGCGAACGCGTCATGGCCGAGGCCGCCGAACGCGCCGCCCAGCTCCCCGGCGCCCAGCCCATCCACCTCTACAAGAACAACACCGACAACAAGGGCGCCTCCTACGGCACGCACGAGAACTACCTGATGAAGCGGGAGACCCCCTTCTCGGACATCGTGCGCCACCTCACCCCGTTCTTCGTCTCCCGCCAGGTCGTCACCGGCGCCGGCCGCGTCGGCATCGGCCAGGACGGACACGAGCACGGCTTCCAGCTCAGCCAGCGCGCCGACTACTTCGAGGTCGAGGTCGGCCTCGAGACCACCCTCAAGCGCCCGATCATCAACACCCGCGACGAGCCGCACGCCGACGCCGAGCGCTACCGCCGCCTCCACGTGATCATCGGCGACGCCAACCTGTCCGAGATCTCCACCTACCTGAAACTCGGCACCACCGCCCTGGTCCTCTCGATGATCGAGGACGGCTTCATCGCCGTCGACCTCGCCGTGGACCAGCCCGTCCGCACCCTGCACCAGGTCTCCCACGACCCGACGCTCAAGCGCCTGGTCACCCTGCGCAGCGGCCGCACCCTCACCGCCGTACAGCTCCAGATGGAGTACTACGAGCTGTCCCGCAAGTACGTCGAGGAGCGCTACGGCGCGGACGCCGACGACCAGACCAAGGACGTCCTCGCCCGCTGGGAGGACACCCTCAACCGCCTCGAGAACGACCCGATGAGCCTCGCCGGCGAACTCGACTGGGTCGCCAAACGGGAACTCATGGAGGGCTACCGGCGCCGCGACGGCCTCGACTGGGACGCCGCCCGCCTGCACCTCGTCGACCTCCAGTACGCAGACGTACGGGCCGACAAGGGCCTCTACAACCGCCTCGCGGCCCGCGGCCGCATCAAACGCCTGCTGGACGAGGACGACGTCGAGCGGGCCCGTACCAAGCCGCCCGAGGACACCCGCGCCTATTTCCGCGGCCGCTGCCTCGAGCAGTACGCGGACGACGTCGCCGCGGCCTCCTGGGACTCCGTGATCTTCGACCTGCCGGGCCGGGACTCGCTCCAGCGCGTCCCAACCCTGGAGCCGCTTCGCGGAACGCGTAATCACGTCAAGGAGCTCCTGGACCGCTGCCGCACCGCGGAAGACCTGGTCAGGGTGTTGTCGGGCAACTGAACCACTATCCGGGGCCGGCTCGGTCCGCAGGGTGGAAATGTCGGCGCGAGGGAATCATCGAGGTGGTCCCCGGACGTTGACGCAACTGCGGGGCCGATGTCGGACCCTGCTTGTAGGGTCTGATCAAGAACGTCGAACCGAGCGGGGTGAGGGTTATGGCGACCAAGGACACCGGCGGCGGCCAGCAGAAGGCGACGCGCTCGACCGAAGAGGTCGAGGAGCAGACACAGGACGCCCAGGCGACCGACGACCTCAAGGAACGCCAGGAAAAGCTGAGCGACGACGTCGACTCGGTATTGGACGAGATCGATGATGTACTCGAAGAGAATGCTGAGGATTTCGTGAGGTCATTCGTGCAAAAGGGTGGCCAGTAGCAAATCCTGCCTTTGAAACTAAGGTGAGATTCGAGGGAGTCCGGATTGCCTGAGGGCTCGGGGCTGCGGCGGTGTTCGCGGTGCAAGCAGGACCTGCCGCGGGCGGAGTTCGCCGGCAACAAGTCCATGTCCGATGGTCTGCAGGCGTACTGCCGGCAGTGCTCCGCCGAGTACTACCGGCAGCGCCAGGAGGCCAAAGGCAAGTCGGTGCGTGTCAGGGTGCCGGTGCCGCGAGGGCACAAGCGCTGCCCCCAGTGCACCGAGGTGAAGCCGCACTCGGAGTGGGAGCGCAACAAGTCCGCCTCCGACGGCTGGTCGAGCTATTGCCGGGAGTGCCGGGCCGTGCGGAACCGGATCAGCTACTTCCGGCGCAAATACGGCCTGTCCCCCGCCGAGTTGGACGCGATGATCGCGGAGCAGCGGGGAGTCTGCTGCATCTGCCTCGAAGCCCCGGCCGAGCATGTGGATCACTGCCACGACACGGGTAGGGTCCGAGGCGTACTGTGCTTCAGCTGCAACGCCGCGCTGGGGCAGTTCAAGGATCGGCCCGAGGCCATAAGGCGGGCTGCTGCTTACGTGGAAGGAAACGCGTGGAAGCCAACACTCGTAGCACCGGGCGTCTACCAGCTGCCTTCCTGACGCCCGGGTCGTCGTCCTTCATGGACTTCCTCTCCGAGCATCAGCCGGAGATCCTGCCGGGCAACCGGCAACTGCCGCCCACCCAGGGCGTGATCGAGGCGCCGCACGGCACCACCATCGTCGCGGTCACCTTCCCGGGCGGTGTGGTGCTCGCCGGTGACCGCCGGGCCACGATGGGCAACGTCATCGCGCAGCGGGACATCGAGAAGGTCTTCCCGGCGGACGAGTACTCGGCCGTCGGCATCGCCGGTACGGCCGGCCTGGCCGTGGAGATGGTCAAGCTGTTCCAGCTGGAGTTGGAGCACTTCGAGAAGGTCGAGGGGGCGCAGCTCTCGCTGGAGGGCAAGGCGAACCGGCTGTCGACGATGATCCGGTCGAATCTCGGTATGGCGATGCAGGGTCTGGCGGTGGTTCCGCTGTTCGCCGGGTTCGACGTGGACCGGGCCAAGGGGCGGATCTTCTCGTACGACGTGACGGGTGGTCGTTCGGAGGAGCACTACTACGCGGCCACGGGGTCGGGTTCGGTGTTCGCGCGCGGGGCGATGAAGAAGCTGTTCCGTGAGGATCTGACCGAGGACCAGGCCACGACACTGGTGGTGCAGGCGCTGTACGACGCGGCGGACGACGACTCGGCGACCGGTGGTCCCGACGTGGCGCGCCGGATCTACCCGATTGTCACCGTGATCACCGAGGACGGTTTCCGTCGGCTCGACGACGAGGAGTCCGCCGGGATCGCCCGTTCGATCCTGGAGCGGCGTCTGGAGCAGCCGGACGGCCCGCGGGCCGCGTTGCTGTAGGCGAGGGCGCGTGCTTATCCAGGTGGTCCAGTGACTTCGACAGAAAGGGACGGTTAACCGGTGTCGACGCCGTTCTATGTCTCACCCCAGCAGGCGATGGCGGACCGGGCGGAGTACGCCCGTAAGGGCATCGCGCGTGGCCGCAGCCTGGTCGTGCTGCAGTATGCCGACGGCATCGTGTTCGTCGGCGAGAATCCGTCCCGTGCGCTGCACAAGTTCAGCGAGATCTATGACCGGATCGGTTTCGCGGCCGCCGGCAAGTACAACGAGTACGAGAATCTGCGGATCGGTGGTGTGCGGTATGCCGATCTGCGGGGCTACACGTATGACCGGGACGATGTGACCGCGCGCGGTCTGGCGAACGTGTACGCGCAGACGCTGGGCACGATCTTCTCGTCGGCGGCGGAGAAGCCGTACGAGGTGGAGTTGGTGGTCGCGGAGGTCGGGGAGACTCCGGAGGGTGACCAGATCTACCGGTTGCCGCATGACGGGTCGATCGTCGACGAGCACGGTTCGGTGGCGGTCGGTGGTAACGCGGAGCAGATCAGTACCTACCTGGATCAGCGGCATCAGGACGGTATGAGTCTGGCGGAGGGTCTGAAGCTCGCTGTGCAGGCGTTGTCGCGTGACACGAACGGCAGTGAGCGGGAGATTCCGGCGGAGCGTCTTGAGGTCGCGGTGCTGGACCGTACGCGTCCGCAGCAGCGGAAGTTCAAGCGGATCGTCGGTGGGCAGTTGTCGCGGTTGCTGGAGGCGGGCGGTGCGACGACCGAGGCGGAGAGCGCCGAGGAGCCGGACGAGAAGTAGTCTTCGGTTTTTTCTGTGCCCCGGTCGCTGTGCGGTCGGGGCACAGGTGTGTCAGGGGGCGCTAGGGGGCGCTGTGGAGCCGCGTACGACGAGTTCGACGGGGATGTCCCCGGCGGCCGGTGTGCGGCCGTCCAGGACGGCCAGGAGGGCGTGCATGCCGTGTTCGCCGAAGAGTTCGGCGTCGAGTCGGACGGTGGTGAGTTCCGGGTCGAGGGCGGTGGCGAGGGCGAGGTCGTCGAGGCCGGTGACGGAGAGGTCGTCGGGGATGCGCAGGCCGAGGCGGCGGGCGGCCTTGTAGGCGCCGGCGGCGAGTTTGTCGTCGTCGCAGACGATGGCGGTGGGCCGGGGGCCGGGGCGGGTGAGGGCGGTCTCGGTGGCGGTGCGGGCGTCGTCGATGGTGAGGGGGGCGCGGGCGGTGCGGAGTGTGGTGCCGGGGGTGGTGCGGACGCGGGTGGCGAGTTCGCGGGCGCGTACGTCGAAGGTCCAGGAGGGTACGTCGGCGGCGAGGTGGAGGAAGCGGCGGTGTCCGAGGTGCAGGAGGTGGTCGGCGATCCGGCGGATGCCGTCGGTGATGTCGAGGTTGACGGTGGCCGCGCCGAGGCTGCCCTGGGGGTCGCTGTCGAGCATGACGAGGGGGAGCTGGTCGCCGTGGATGGCGGTGAGGGCGTCGGCGGCCATGGAGGAGGCGATGACGCCGTCGAGGGCGGCCTGGGCGGAGGCGAAGGGGTCGCGGGCGGGGCCGACGCCTTCGGGGGAGGGGTAGAGGACGACGCCGAAGCCGTGGTCGGCGGCGACGCGGGCGGCGCCGGTGTAGACGCCGGCGAAGAACTCGGTGGTGAGGGCGGGGACGACGAGGAGGACGGTGCGGGTGTGGCCGAGGCGCAGGTTGCGGGCGGCTAGGTTGGGGCGGTAGCCGAGGTCGCGGGCGGCTTCGCGGACGCGCTGAGCCGTGGTCTCGGAGACGCGTCCGCGCCATTTGTCGCCGAGGACCAGGGAGACGGCGGCCTGGGAGACGCCGGCGGCCTGGGCGACGTCACGGCTCGTGGGGCGGGTGCTGCCTCGTGCCACCGTGGGTCCGCTCCTTCGTCTGGACGGGTGAACAGCGCACATGGTACGTATGACGAAGGACGTTATACGTAAAACCTCCTGCGTCGCAGCAGGAGCCACCGGCAGCGGAAGGGCGGACATGGCCGCGGGGTATCTGGAGATCCTCAGGGCGAGGCATGCCACCCGGCTGCTGGTGGGCACCCTCGTGGGGCGGTTGCCGAACGCGACCGCCGCGCTGGCGATCGTGCTGTTCGTGCGGGCGGAGGGCGGCTCGTACACACTGGCCGGGGGACTGGCGGCCACGTACGGGGTCGCCAACGCGGTGGGGCAGCCGGTGCTGGGGCGGCTGGTGGACCTGTACGGGCAGCCGCGGGTGCAGCTGCCCGCGGCGGTGCTGTCGGCGCTGGCGATGGCCGGCTTCGCGTTCGCGGGTACGGCTCCGCTGTGGCTCGCCCACGTCTGTGTCGCGGCGGCCGGGCTGTTCACGCCGCCGCTGGAGGGCGGTCTGCGGGCGCTGTGGCCCGGTGTCCTGCGCGGCGAGGGGCAGGTGCACACGGCGTACGCGATGGACGCCGTGGCGCAGGAAGTGATGTTCACCGTCGGGCCGTTGCTCGTGACGCTGTGCGTGTCGCTGTGGTCGGCCCGGGTGGCGCTGCTCGTGCTGGGTGTCATCGGGGTCCTCGGCGCGCTGTCCGTGGTGGTCTCGCCGCCCTCGCGCGCGTGGCGGTCGGCTCCGCGCGAGGCGCACTGGCTGGGCGCGCTGCGCTCGCCCGGACTCCTCGCGCTGCTCGGGGCGTTCCTCTTCGTCGGGATGGCGCTCGGCTCCATCACGGTCGCCTCGGTGCCGTACGCCGACGACCACGGCGGGGACGCGGTGTACGGCTGGCTGATGGCGGCCCTGGGGATGGGCGCGCTCGTGGGCGGGCTGTTCTACGGGGCGCGCCGGTGGGCCGGTGACCCGGCGCGGCGACTGCGGTGGCTGGTGGCGCTTCTGGCGGTGTGTTACCTGCCGCTGATGCTGATGCCGGGAGCTGTGGAGATGACGCTGCTGACGGTCCTGGCGGGTGTCTTCCTGGCGCCGGCCATCGCGTGCGCGTTCGTCCTGGTCGACCGGCACGCGCCGGCGGGGACGGTCACCGAGGCTTTCTCCTGGCTCGTGACGACGTTCACCGTGGGCGCGTCGGTAGGAACGGGCCTGACGGGGCCGGTCGTGGAGGGGGGTGGCGCGTTGTGGGGCTTCGCCGTGCCGGGTGTCGCGGGGGGTGTGTCCCTGCTGGTTGTGCTGGCGACCGGACGGGTCCTCGCAGCTCCCGCCGGGCGGGCGGTGGTTGCGGCTTCATCGGAAAATGATCCAAACCGTGCTGTCGAACCCCGTTTGCGGTCAGGGGATCGGGCGTAATGTTCAGTCATGGACCGCCGCATTTTCGGGCTGGAGAACGAGTACGGCGTCACGTGCACGTTCAGGGGACAGCGCCGCCTGTCTCCTGACGAGGTGGCGCGGTACCTCTTCCGCCGTGTCGTGTCATGGGGCCGTAGCAGCAACGTCTTTCTTCGAAACGGCGCCCGGCTTTATCTCGACGTGGGTTCGCATCCGGAATACGCCACACCCGAATGTGACAACGTGACGGAACTCGTCACCCACGACAAGGCCGGCGAGCGCATTCTCGAGGGACTCCTGGTGGACGCCGAACGACGCCTGCACGAGGAAGGAATCGCGGGCGACGTCTACCTCTTCAAGAACAACACCGACTCGGCGGGAAACTCCTACGGGTGCCACGAGAACTACCTCGTCGCCCGGCACGGGGAGTTCTCCCGGCTCGCCGACATCCTCATTCCGTTCCTGGTCACCAGGCAGTTGCTGTGCGGTGCCGGCAAGGTGCTGCAGACCCCGCGTGGCGCGGTGTACTGCGTCAGCCAGCGCGCCGAGCACATCTGGGAGGGCGTCTCCTCGGCGACGACCCGGTCGAGGCCGATCATCAACACGCGCGACGAGCCGCACGCGGACGCGGAGCGTTACCGCCGTCTGCATGTCATCGTGGGCGACTCGAACATGTCCGAGACGACCATGCTGCTGAAGGTCGGCGCGACCGACCTGGTGCTGCGCATGATCGAGGCGGGCACGGTGATGCGTGACCTGACGCTGGAGAACCCGATCCGGGCGATCCGCGAGGTCAGCCACGACATCACGGGCCGGCGCAAGGTGCGCCTGGCCAGTGGCCGGGAGGCCTCCGCGCTGGAGGTGCAGCGCGAGTACTACGAGAAGGCCGTGGACTTCGTGGAGCGCCGCGGTGTCCGTACGGGCACCGTCGACCAGGTCCTGGAGCTGTGGGGCCGCACGCTGGACGCGATCGAGGCCGAGGACCTCGACCGGATCGGGACCGAGATCGACTGGGTCATGAAGTACAAGCTCATCGAGCGGTACCGGGCCAAGCACAACATGACCATGTCGCATCCGCGGGTCGCGCAGATAGACCTCGCGTATCACGACATCCACCGCCGTCGAGGGCTGTACTACCTTCTGGAGAGGAAGGGTCAGGCCGCCCGGATCTGCAACGACTTGAAGATCTTCGAGGGCAAGTCGGTGCCGCCGCAGACCACTCGGGCCAGGCTGCGCGGCGACTTCATCCGCAGGGCTCAGGAACAGCGCCGTGACTTCACGGTCGACTGGGTCCATCTCAAGCTCAATGACCAGGCTCAGCGCACGGTGTTGTGCAAGGACCCGTTCCGTTCGGTGGACGACCGGGTGGAGAAGCTGATCGCCGGAATGTAGCGATGCGGTCCGGAGTGGGTTCCGGAGCGCAACACGGGCGCCGTACGTTTCCCGTACGGCGCCCTTCGCACGCCGTAGAGTTGCGCGCACGCCATCATCAAGATCGACCGATACGAGGCTTTCACTGTGCGCCGACGCTCACTTCTCATCGCCGTACCCGCTGGACTGGTCACGCTCGCCGGATGCGGCGACGACAAGACGGACTCGAGCAAGGCAAGTGACAGCGCCTCGCCCTCTCCTTCCGCCTCGGCCACGTCCGCCGCGCCGCCGCCGAAGATCGTCGACGGTCCGGTGCCGGCCATCACGGCGGGGACGAAGTTCGACGAGAAGCCGACGGTGGCCAAGGGCAGTGGCGATCCGTCGAAGAACCTCGCGGTGAAGACGGTCATCGCGGGCAACGGGCGGGCGGTGGCGGAGGGCGACTACGTCCAGGTCAACTACCTCGGTCAGATCTGGGCCACGGCGAAGGTCTTCGACAACTCCTACGACCGTAAGTCCCCGCTGGTCATCCAGCTGGCGCAGGGCGGCATCATCGACGGCTGGCGGTACGGTCTGGCGGGCCGGAAGGTGGGCAGCCGGGTCGAGATGGCCGTCCCCCCGACCTGGGGCTACGGCACGCAGGGCAACGCGCAGGCGGGGATCAAGGGCACCGACACGCTGGTCTTCGTGATCGACATCCAGGACGCTTTCAACGCCAAGAGCTCCGCCAAGGGCAAGGTCGTCGCGCAGAACGACGCGAGCCTGCCGAAGGTGGGCACCAACACCGACGGCAAGGCGCCCTCGATCAAGGTCCCCAAGGGCGACGCGCCGACGAAGCTCGTGGCGAACTACGTCCTGGAGAGCGACGGGGCGCCGGTGAAGGCGGACCAGACGGTGCTGGTGCAGTTCGAGGGCGTGGTGTGGGACGGCGGCAAGGAGTTCGAGTCGACGTACGCCCGCAAGCAGCTCAGTTCCTTCTCCCTGACCCAGATGCAGCAGCTGGTCAAGGGGCTCGCGCAGGGACTGGAGGGCAAGAAGGTGGGCAGCCGGGTGCTGTTGGTGATGCCCCCGAAGCTGGGGTACGGCGACAACCCGCCGACGGGTGGGGCCATCAAGAAGGACTCCACGCTGGTGTTCTCCGTCGACATCCTGGCCGCTATGTGAGGGGCCGGATCTGTAAGACTGTCCGCGTTGCCTTTCGTACACAAGCAGGAGTCAAGACGTGAGCATCGAGAAGCCCGAGATCGACTTCCCGGGCGGCGAGCCCCCGGCCGACCTCGAGATCAAGGACATCTGGGAGGGCGACGGCGCCGAGGCGACCGCCGGCCAGACCGTCAGCGTCCACTACGTCGGTGTCGCCTTCAGCACCGGTGAGGAGTTCGACGCCAGCTGGAACCGTGGCACCCCGTTCCGTTTCCCGCTGGGCGGCGGCCGGGTCATCAAGGGCTGGGACCAGGGCGTCCAGGGCATGAAGGTCGGTGGCCGGCGTCAGCTGACCATTCCGGCGCACCTCGCCTACGGCAACCAGAGCCCGACCCCGGCGATCAAGCCCGGCGAGACGCTGATCTTCGTCGTCGACCTGCTCGGCGTCTGATCGTCGTACCGGAGTCGTAAGTGATCACATAGCGGTCCGATCGTCGTACGGCGTCCGTACGGGATGCGGTCGGACCCGGTCACCAGTGGCCCATGCCCGTGCGGGCATGGGCCCTCGGCTTTTGCCCGGCCACTTCGGAGCGGTACGGTCAACGATCGTAAGCACCATAGGGAGGCGAAGGGCGTCGATGGCCATTGCCAAGGCCGAGCGGCTGATGAACCTGGCGCTGTGTCTGCTCGGAACGCGCCGGCCGCTCAGCAAGCGTGAGCTGCGCGAGTCCATCGAGGCCTACCTCGAAGCGGGCAGCGACGACTCCTTCAACCGCATGTTCGAGCGGGACAAGGACGACCTGCGGGAACTCGGGCTGGTGATCGACACCGTCGAGAACCTCGACGGTGAGGTCGGCTACCTGGCGCGCCGCGACAGCAACCGCCTGCCGCCCGTCACCCTCGACGCCGAGGAGGCCGCCGCCCTGGGCCTGGCCGCCAAGGTGTGGCAGCAGGCCCGGCTCGCCGGCGCGGCCAGCGGCGCGCTGCAGAAGCTGCGGGCGGCCGGGCTGCCCGAGGACTTCGACGCCTATGAGGCCCACGGGGCGCTGGAGCCGCGCATCCCGGTGCACGAGGCGGCGTTCGAGCCGCTGATGCTGGCCTGCCGCGACCGCCGCCCGGTGCTCTTCGACTACCGCAAGTCCAACGCCGCCCACCCCGAGCCCCGGGCCGTCGAGCCGTGGGCGCTGGAGTGCTGGCGCGGGCACTGGTACCTGGCGGGCTGGGACCGGGACCGGGGCGCCGAGCGGGTGTTCAGGCTGTCGCGCATCACGGGGAAGGTGCGTTCGCGCGGCGCGCGTTTCACCGCGCCGGTCCCCGACGTGGTCACCGTGCGGGAGACCGTCGCGAGCTGGGCGGGGGAGAGCGCCGACCGCTCCGCGCTGATCCGGCTGCGCAGGGACGCGGGCTACCCGCTGCGGGCCAAGGCCACCGCGGTGCGGGCGCTGGGGGACGGCTGGGACGAGCTGGAGATCCCCTACGGCCACGGACTCGACGCCTGGCTGGTGGAGTTCGGGCCCGACGTGGTGGTCCTGGAGCCCGCCGAACTGCGGGCCGACGTGGTGGACCGGCTGCGTGCCGTGGCCAAGGGCTGAGGGGGAACGGACAACACAGTGGCAGGCAAACCGGTCAGGCCCACGAACGCGATCGACCAGACCCGGCGGATGCTCTCGCTGGTGACGTATCTGAAGGAGCGCCCCGGAGCGAGGGTGGAGGACGTCGCCCGAGCCTTCGGGATCACCGAGGACGAGCTGGTCTCCGACCTCGACGTGCTGCCCATGTGCGGCACCAGCTTCCGCGGCGGCGACCTGCTCGACATCGACACCGACGGCGAGCGCATCTGGTGGCACAACCCCGCCGCGCTCGGCGAGGAGACCGCGGAGCCGCTGCGGCTGGCCGCGGACGAGGCGACCGCGCTGCTGGTGGCCGCCCGCGCCGTGTCGACCCTGCCCGGGCTGCGCGAGAGCGACCGGCAGGCGCTGCTGCGCGCCACCGCCAAGGTGGAGGCCGCGGCCGGTGAGCAGGCCGGAGCCAGCTCCCGGCTGTCGGTGACCTTCGAGTCGGAGGGCGGTGTCTTCGCCGACGTCGACCGGGCGATCTCCGAGCGGCGCCGGCTGTGGATCCGCTACTACTCGCCCGCCCGTGACGAGCTCAGCGAGCGCGAGATCGACCCGATCCGCCTCGTCAGTGTCGGGCACACCTACGTCGAGGCGTGGTGCCGCCGCTCCGAGGCGCGCCGCACCTTCCGCCTCGACCGGGTCGCCGAGATCAAGATCCTCGACGAGCCGTCGGCGCCGCCCGAGATCGAGCTGCGGGACCTGTCGGAGGCGCTGGTGCAGCCCGCGGCCGAGGACCCGGAGGTCGTCGTCGAGGTCGGCCCGGGCGGCCGCTGGGTCGCCGAGTACTACCCGCACGACAGTGCGGATGAGCTTCCCGACGGCGGACTGCGTATCACTCTGCGAACCCCGGACCCGACGTCCCTGCGGCGGCTGGCGCTGCGGCTGGGGCGCGACGGCCGGATCGTGTCGCCGCGCGACCTCGCCGACAGTGCCCGTGAGGCGGCCCGGGACGCGCTCGCGGCGTACGACGGGGTCCAGGCGCGGGACGCCCAGGGCGCGCCCGCGGTGACCGAGGGGCAGTACGGCAGGCAGGAGCAGGCGCTGTGAACGAGTCGTCGACGGCCGGGGTGCGGGACATGACGGTGGCGGCCGCGTTCTCCGGGATGAGAGGGGTGGACCCCGTGTGGTTCCGGGCGGGCTGCCCGGACTGCCGGGGCCGCTTCGAGCTGGCCGCGGGCGCCCTGCGACTGGTCATCGGCGCCACGAGCCGCACCACCTTCTACTCCTTCACCTGCCCCGACTGCGGCGCCGCCGTCCGCAAGCCGGCCGGTGAGCGGGTCGTCGAGCTGCTCACCGGGGGCGGGGTCAGCACCCTGCGGCTGCACTCCGCGCTGTAGGCGCGCCGGGCGGCTGCGCACCGGGCCGGCGGACGGTCTAGGCTCGGCCCCATGTTCTGGCCGATGTTCGCGGTAGCTGTGGGTTTCCTGGGTCTCGCCGTTCTCGGTGTGCTGGCCGTGCGGGTCTTCCTGGAGGCGCGGCGCCTCGGCAGGCAGGTCAGTGACTCGGCGCTGCGCATCAGCCGGGCGGCGGAGGACCTGGAGCGGGCGGCCGTGAGCACGGCCCGCGCTGTGGACTCGCTGTGAGTCCTGTTGTGTGCAGGGTGTGAGTCGCGCGCCGGATGCGTTTTGGGCCACTTCGCCCTGTCGACCTGACGGTTCGGACAGGTACGCTGCTGATCGCGGCCCGCAGAACGAGGCGCGGACCGCGGACCGGGAGTACGCACAGGGATTGCCAGACGTTCACCCCTGAGCGTTACGATCGCTGTCAGAACGATTGATCGGACGTATGTCCGACCGGTCGGACGGCATCCCCACCCCAGCCGCCTCGGTGAGAAGGTAAAGACTTATGTTCGGAAGGCTCGGCGCCCCCGAGATCATTCTCATCCTCGTCGTCGTCATCCTGCTGTTCGGCGCGAAGAAGCTTCCCGACATGGCGCGCTCGCTCGGCAAGTCCGCTCGCATCCTCAAGAGCGAGGCGAAGGCGATGAAGGACGACGGCAACAGCACGGCCACCCCGGCCGGCCCGCCGCACACCGACGAGCAGTCCCCGTCTCAGCGCACCATCCAGGCCTCGCCCGGCGACGTGACCAGCGCGCGCCCGGTCACCGAGCCGACGGACACCACGAAGCGCTGACGCAGGGCCGGTGACCTCCGGCCCGCCGCACGAGATGGGAACGTGGGTTGCTGAAGCCCGCCCGCAAGCAGGAGAAGGACCCCGAGGGGCGAATGCCCCTCGCCGATCACCTGCGAGAGTTGCGCAACCGCCTGGTGAAGAGCCTCCTTGCGATCGTCGTCACCACGATCGTGGCGGCGTTTTTCTACAAGGACATCATCCAGTTCTTCACCGATCCCATCCTGCAGGCGGTGGGGTGCAAGTACAGCTTCGCCGAGCTGCAGAACACCGGCAACACCCAGTGCGCGCGTATCGTGCAGAACGGTCTGCTCAGCCCGTTCACGCTCGCCCTCACGGTCTCGTTGTCGTCAGGTGTGGCGCTCGCCGCCCCGGTGTGGCTTTACCAGCTCTGGGCGTTCGTGGCGCCGGGTCTGCACCGAAGTGAGAAGCGGTACGGCCTCGCCTTCGTCGGTGCGGGTTTTCCGCTGTTCCTCACCGGCGCGTACTTCGCCTACTGGTCGCTGCCCAAGATGGCGACGGTGATGCTGCAGTTCTCCATCATCGGAAGCGACAACCAGCTTCCCCTGGACGAGCTGCTGCAGTTGATCATGCGGATGATCATCGTCTTCGGCCTCTCCTTCGAAATGCCGTTGCTCCTGGTGATGCTGAACTTCGGTGGCGTGCTCTCGGGCAAGAGGCTGGTCGGCTGGTGGCGCGGCATGATCATGGGCATCACGCTGTTCGCCGCGATCGCCACACCCAGCACCGACCCGATCTCCATGCTGGCGCTGGCGGGTCCTATCTGGATCATGTATTTCGGAGCGACGGCCATCGCCCTTGTCAACGACCGGCGTCGGGCTGCCCGCGATGCGGCAGGGCCGGCGGACGACGAGGCCTCGGACCTGGATCTCACCCCGGAGGACATCGGGGAGATCGAGACCGTCTCCACGCCCCGGGCACTTCCCGAGCAGGTCGGCCCGGACCGGGTCAACGGCTACGACGACGTGACGTAGCCCTGTCGAACGCGGCTCGACGAGCGGCCGCCTGCCTCGCTACGGCGTGCGAGTCGGGCTCCGCTCACCTTGAACACTTGTGGGGGGGGGGCCGCGGGGGGGGGGGGGGGGGCCCCCCCACAGTGGGGGGGTGGGGTGTGTTTTTGGGGGGGGGGCCCGGGGGGGGGGGCGCCCCC